>JAYSZD010000506.1:0-3862 GCA_043738185.1 Hymenobacter sp.
GTGTACCAGCCCATGCCGGATGCCCAAGGCCAGCGGGCGGGCATCCTGGCGTTTGCGGTAGACGTAACCGAGCGGGTGCATACCCGCCAGCGGGCCGACGCCCTGCAGGCCGAGCTGCTGGTCACCGCCCAGCGCCAGGCGCAGGAGCGCGCGGCCTTCCACGAGGTCTTCGAGCAGACCACGGCCCTAGTGGCCCTGCTGCGCGCCCCCGGCCACCGCTACGAATACGTGAATCCCGCCTACCAGGCCACGTTTCCCGGGCGTCAGCTGGTGGGCCGCGACCTGGCCGAGGCCCTGCCCGAAGTGCGCGAACAAGGCTTCCTCGCCCTGCTGGACCGCGTGTACCAGACCGGTGAAACCTGCTACGGTGCCGAAACGCCGTTTGAGCTGACCCCGGCCGCGGACCAGCCGGCCCGCACGGCGTACTACAATTTCACCTACCAGGCCTACCGCGAAGCTGGCCAGGTGGCCGGCATTTCCATCTTTGCCTTCGACGTGACCGAGCAGGTGCTGGCCCGTCAGGAGCGCGAAGCCCAGCGCCAGCAGCTGCAGGACCTGTTCGAGCAGGTCCCGGTGGCCATCAGCATCCTGCGCGGGCCCGACTACGTGGTGGAAGTGGCCAACCCGCTCGTGGCTCGGGTGTGGGGCCGCACCCCGGCCGACGTGCTGGGCCGCCCCGTGTTCGAGGCCTTGCCCGAAGCGCGCGGCCAGGGCTTCCAGGAGCTGCTCGACGGCGTTCGCCGAAGCGGCGAGGCCTTCGTGGCCGAGGGCGTCCCCGCGCAGCTGCTGCGCGAGGGCACCGTGCAGACCGTGTACCTGAACTACGTGTACCAGCCCCTGCGCGACGCCGACGGCACCATCACGCGCGTGGCGGCGGTGGGCACCGACGTCACGGCCCAGGTCCAGGACCGCCAGCGGGTGCAGGAGCTGAACGAGCAGCTGGCCACCTCCAACGCCGGGCTGGCCACTGCCAACCAGCAGCTTACCCGCACCAACGTAGACCTGGACAACTTCATCTACACGGCCTCCCACGACCTCAAAGCGCCCATCACCAACATCGAGGGCCTGCTCACCGCCCTGCGCGAACACCTGCCCCCGCTCAGCCAGGCCGACCCGCTGGTGGCTCAGCTGCTACGTCTGATGCAGGAGGCCGTGGAGCGGTTTCGGCACACCATTGCGCAACTCAGCGACATCACCCAGCTGCAGCAGTCCCAGTCCGTGCCCGCCGAACGGGTGAGCCTGGCCGAGTTGGTCGAAGACATTCGCCGCGACCTGGCCCCGGAGTTAACGGCCTCGGCTGCGCAGCTGACCGTGGACGTGGCGGCCTGCCCGCACGTTTCGTTTGCGCCCCAGCACCTGCGCAGCATCGTTTACAACCTGCTCAGCAATGCCGTCAAGTACCGCCACCCCGACCGCACCCCCCACGTGCAGCTGCGCTGCCGCAGCACGGCCGATGCGACCTTGCTCGAAGTGCAGGACAACGGGCTCGGGCTGAGTGAGGGCCAGCAGGGCCGGCTCTTTGGCATGTTCCAGCGCCTGCACAGCCACGTCGAGGGCGCCGGCATTGGCCTGTACATGGTGAAGAAAATCGTGGAAAACGCCGGCGGCACCGTGGCCGTGCACAGCCAACCGGACCGCGGCACCACCTTCACGGTCACGCTGCCAGGCTAAGGCGGTTTCCCCATTTCCATGCAAAAACTCTCCACCGTTCTGTTGGTCGACGACGACCGCACCACCAACTTTCTCAACGAGCTGCTGCTCAAAGGTCTCAACATTGCCGACCAGCTACTGGTGGCCGAAAACGGGGCCGAAGCCCTGAAACTGCTCTTGCACGTGCTGCCAGAAAGTCGCCCCCCGGCCGGCCCCGTGCTCGTGCTGCTCGACGTGAACATGCCGGTGATGAACGGCATCGAATTCCTCGAAGCCTACCAGCAGCTGCCGCCGGTCCAGCAGCAGGCCGTGGTCATCGTCATGCTCACCACCTCCCTGCACCCCCGCGACCTGGCGCGCGTCCAGGAGCTGCCCATCGCCGGCCTGGTCAGCAAACCCCTGACCAAAGAGAAAATCAACACCATCCTGCAGGACAACTTTTAGCGCCCGCTGTTCGCCCGCTGTTCGCTCGCCGAAGGTCGTTCAGTATGTGTGCTAGCGCAAGGGTAGGGACAGAAATTCCCATTAGGGCTGCCGGGTCGGATTTTAACGGGTCGGGGGTATCTCGCGAATCGGCCGTATTCTGGGATACTTCGGCGGCGTAGTTTTTCTCTCCTGATACTTTCTGTTCGGGGTCGCACTAGAGTAGGAACGGAAAACAACGCTAAAGCCGGTTGGTCGAATTTTGGTGGTGACCGCGTGTCTCACAATACGCACGTTTTATGAGGCGGGCAGTAACGAGACCAGCAGTACCCGTGGCTTCTATGTGTGCGCCTCTTATTGGCGTCTCACCAATCAATGAACCACCTCGGAGCGGCCTGGTGAGATAACGAGACCCTTACCGCAAATTTTCGCCCGTTGTAACGAGAACCCCTTAATTATGGCACTTATTGAAGGTTGGGGACTAAATCAGCGTTCAAGCGGCATTGCGGAATAATTTAGCGGGGCCTGCCTCCGGGTGTCCCGGTCTTGACGTTCTTTTTTTGTTGGCGGGGCGCGGCCGTGGTCGACTGCCGTTTTTTCGGGGCCGGGGCCTTTCTCGCCGTGCGGCCATAAGCGTAGTCGAACCGGAAGTGCTGAAGCTCGAACCGGTGTAATTCGGTGTATGGAGCCCCTGCCGCCGCTTGAATCGGCGCGTACAGCGTAGTGAGCACGTTCCCGTAGCGTCGGCATACGGAATAGGCCGTGCTCGGCTCCGGGGCTTCGCCGCTGTAGCGAATGTAGCCTTCGTACCCGCCGACGACATCTAGCACCTGGGCGCTTGCCAGCCCAGAATTGGCGCTTCCTTGTGCCGTGGGAACCCCGAAAAAGAGGCCTACGCCCCCGGAGCTGAGCGGCAAGACGGCCGGGTTGTCATCGTGCACCTCCGACCGTTCCCCCACCGTTCCCCCCGGCGTGATAATTTCCACCAAATCCCCTTGAGCACCCTTGAATACTTTGAACACCGTAACCAGCGTGGCAGTGCAAATACGTCCGTTGGCAGTGAGAAAGCAGCGCGCCGTTTCCACGCGTCCTTCGACAACCAGCGTAGCTTCTTGGGTCAGTTGAACCACCGAGCGTTCTTTGGAAAGGATGCAGTCCGGGTTCACAACTTCCTGTGCTCGGGCATTAGACAAGCAAAGGCACAGCAGGAGGGCGGTTGCCAAAGGTCCGCGTCGGGAGGGTTGCATAACGGTGTAAGGGAAACGGCAAGGAAGGGCCCCAGACTCTACGAAAACAGTCCAGCCTTGAACAAGCTCCTTTCAGGTGAAGGAGACGTGCCATGAACCGGGGAAGCTGCCGGTTGGTAGCAAAGCCAATTAAGGGCGCAATAGGCTCTTCTTCCGAAGAGGTGGAACAACAGGGCGAGACTGGCTGGGCGGGATGCCCCGTCGCCGCTCCTGTAAGAAGTCGTAGGTGCGGACGTCAAACGGCCGGAGTATGCGGTATGCCGTGCCGGTGTAGCCCGTCAGCAACGGGTACAATGCTGTTTCCACGGGCGCATAGCGCAGCCAAGGGGTGTCCGCCGCGTTTGGCTGGGGCGGCAAGCCGCTGTATTTAAAGAATCCTTCGGCCCCGTCCACGACGCGGTACACCTGCGCGCGGGGGACGCGGGGCTGGTGGGCGGCGTCGCGGTAGGGCACGGCAAAAAAGAGGCCGGTGGCGTGGTTGCCAACGGGGACGCCGCCCTCCACCGGGCCGCCCCCCCGCCCGCTGGGCAGGACCCCGCCTT
>JAYSZD010000507.1:0-1589 GCA_043738185.1 Hymenobacter sp.
AGCAAATGGGCGACGAGCGGTTTGACGCGGGTCGTTTTGTGAAAAAGGCGACCTGGCAAAGCGCGATGGTTGGCTCCTTACCCCAATCCAAACAGATTGCATTATTGACGCAACTGCCTGCTGGTAAATAAACAAGCTAGTGGCCAACAACTGAAAGCTAACAATGAGGTGGTCTAGGTAAAACGGACAGTGAGAAGTCTTAACTTTCACTGCCCATGACCGAGAAACTGAATTTCGGCGGCTTGCCCGCCACCCGTAAGAAGTACACGCCGGCCTTTAAGGCGGAGTGCGTGCGCCAAGTGGCCGCCGGTGCCCGGCAAAGCGACGTGGCTCGTGCCCAGGGTATTTCGCCCGCGCTGCTGGGGCGCTGGCAACGCCAAGCCCTGGAAGCCGCCGTGCCCAGCAGCGCGGAGCGCGACGAAATCAAGCAGCTGCGGGCCGCGCTCAAGCGCGTGGAAATGGAGCGCGATATTTTAAAAAAAGTCGTGACCATCTTCTCCCAACCGCCTCAGTCATGAGTCGCTACGCCTTTATTGCGGCTTGCACGGAGGCCTGGCCCGTGCAGGTGATGTGCCGCTTGTTGGCCGTCAGCGCGGCCGGCTATTACCAGTGGCGGCAACGGCCGGCCGCCGCGCCTGCGCCTTGGCAGGCGGCGGCGCAGGCGGCTTTTACGCGCCACGCCCGCCGGTATGGCACGCGCCGGTTGCGGGCCGAATTGCGCGCCGAAGGCCACGCAGTGGGGCGTTATGCCCTGCGCACCTGGCTGCACCGAAAGGGCCTGCGCGCCTTGAGCACCCGCCCGCACCGCCCCCGTACCACCGTGGCGGACCCAGCCGTCGTGGTGGCGGAGAACCGGCTGCTCGGCCGGCCCGCCCCGACCGCCCCCAACCAGGTGTGGGTGGGCGACATCACGTACTTGCCCCTGGTGGGCGGGCGCTGGTGTTACCTGGCCACTTGGCGCGACGCCTGCTCCCGGCGCGTGGTGGGCTGGCGCCTAGCCGCGCAGATGCCCACCGAACTCGTGCTCCATGCGCTGGAACAAGCCCTGACGTTGCGCCAGCCCGCACCCGGGCTAATCATCCACGCCGACCGCGGCAGCCAGTACACCAGCGCGGCCTGTCGCGCCCGCATCGAACGGGCTAAGGCCCTGCCCAGCTTCAGCCGGCCCGGCAACCCGTACGATAACGCGCAGGCCGAAGCCGGCTGGAGCACGCTCAAAACCGAGCTGTTGCCCCAGGGTGGGGCGTTTGCCAGTCTGGAGGAAGCCCGCCTGGAAGTCGCTTATTATCTCGACACCTACTTTAATCTGGACCGGCGCCACTCTGCCCTCGGCTACCGCTCACCGCATCAGTTTGAACAGGACCTGAAAACCAACCTATCTTAGCCCACTGTCCGTTTTCACTGGACCACCCCACATAGAGGGACAGCCAGCAGTAGTATTTGCAGCCAGGCCGAAAGGTAGTTTACATGAATTGCTGAATTCCGTTGCAAACTATTCCTACCAAGCTAATATTGAATGGGGGGTAGTAATGGACCATGAAAAGCTGGTTGTCTTTAATTCCCATTGGCTTAAATACGGCGATTGGTTT
>JAYSZD010000508.1:0-3855 GCA_043738185.1 Hymenobacter sp.
CAGGGCGGCCAGCGCGGTGGGCTCGTAGTAAAACGTGCGGCGGCTGGTCAGGCTCCACTTGCCATTGGCGTCGCGGCTGCGAATGCCGAGCTGGTGGAAACCGGCGGCCAGGGCGCTCAGCGGCACGGCAAAGGCCACGCCGCTCACGTCGGTGGCGGCCGTAATGGGCACGCTCGTAGCGCTGCCAAGGCCGGGGTCGGTGTCGAGGAAGTACTCCACCCGCGTCACGTTGGGCAGGGCGGCCAGCGCGGTGGGCTCGTAGTAAAACGTGCGGCGGCTGGTCAGGCTCCACTGGTTATTTGAATCCCGGCTGCGTATACCCAGTACGTGAAAACCGGCGCTCAGGGCGCTCAGCGGCACGGTGGCCGACAGGCTCGCCAGGTTGGCCGTTGGCGTAGCGGGCAGCGTAAACGCGGTGCCCGCTCCAAAACCGGGGTCGGTGTCGAGGAAGTATTCGGCGCGGGCAATGGTAGCCTGGCCGTGGCTGCGCGAGGCGGCGCCAAGCAGCAGCAATAGCAGCAGCACCAGCGGCAGCAGCCAGCCGGTGTCCCACGCGCCCGGCGCGGGGCGGGGTTGAGGAAAGCGTTGCATGAGCAGGCGCGGCTTAGTTGTTGGAGCGCGTGCCCAGCGTCACGTTCAGCGAGTTACCCGTCACGGTCTGGTTGAGCTGGTAGATGGCCGGAATGGCTGGTAGCCCACCAAAGTGGTAGCCGTAGCCGGTGGCGCTGCCCGTGGCCCCGATGTCTACGCCGCCCTGGCCGGCGCCCACGGCGGGGTTGGTACCGGTTTTGAGCTTGTACCAGCCGTCGTACTGCGGCGAGCCCGACGTTTGCGCGAACACCGAGGCGGCCGGTACGTTGGCCGTGTTGTTGCTGGCCGTGCCCAAAGTGGGCAGCGTGGCCTGCACCAGCAGGTTAAATGCCCAGTTGGTATTGGCCGAGGGGTTGAAGCTGCTGCCGAAGTAGTTGTTGCGTACCGTGAAGTTGTTCAGGCTCACCGACGCGCTCACCGCCGAGTTGTTGCTGAACTCGCCGGTGTTGCCCACCCCGGTCAGCGAGGTGCCGCCCGCGAAGAAAATATTATTTGTAATGAGCGAGTTAGTGCTTGGGCTTGACTCCTGTAAGCCATAGAAGTAGTTCTGCCGGATAATGGCCCCGTCCGTTACCGACCCGTAACCCAGGTAGATGTAGCCCGTCAGGTAGCAGCGCCGCACCGTGATGTTGTCGTCGTTGATGTACCACGTCGTGTTGGAGCTGATGCCCGACACCGAAGTGCCGGCGCTGCCCGGCGCAAACGTAATGGTGCTCATCGTGGCCGGAATCAGGTTGGCCTGCAGGGCCGGGGGCTGGTTGTCGGCCAGGAAATAGCCGGGGCCCACGATGGTGAGCTGCTTGGTGCAGGTCAGGGCGCCGTAAACAATGGTGGAGGGTTCCACCTGGATGATGTCGCCGTTGGCCGCCGCGTTGTGAGCCGACTGAATGTCGGCGTAAATGTTGGTGCCGGTGACGCCGTTGTTGTTTACCCGGCGGATGGTTTGGGCCGAAGCCAGGTGTCCGGCCAGCGCCAGCAGTACGAAGAGGAGGGAAGCGGAGATGTTTTTCATGGCATTAAAGAATAAAACGGAGTGAGAAATGGAGTGAAAACCAAGCGCGATGAGTCGGGTATGGGACGTGGAATTGTTTCCGGCCCAAGGGCTTGCACGGCGCAAAACCGACCATAACAAAAGTCCCGCTCAGGCCCGCCCGGTACAATCCGTGCCGGCGGGTATTTCTTGGTTGCCGGCCCTCCGTACCAGCACGGATAAGATTGTATCCAATCACTGATAAAATATTCAAATTATTATATAAATAGCAACCAGTTGCGGTGCTTGCCAGGGGTAATTGCCCGGCTCCAAATGCGCCACTCTGGCGTCGGGCGGTGCTGCGCTCGCCCCGCACAGCAGCGCCGGCCCCTCCCCGATGAGCCGTATCCACGCTGCCGCGCGCAGCCACATCACGCCGGGAATCCGTCACCGCTGCCTCCCAAAAAAAGTCTTCCGAAACCGGCAACCCGGCCCCAGTGCCGTGCTCTACACTGCCCGGTGCCAGCGCCGCACGGGCCACGAAAGAACCGTAAGGAAGGTTTCGGCGCCCCGGATAGTGATGAGCAGCCGGTAGCCCCAGCCGCTTCGGCGTTGAAGGCGCTTTAGAGCGGTTTTCAAGGCCGTGTCTAGGCCGGGCCGTAGCGCGACCCACAAACGTTCGCGCCACGGCCCGGCGTCCTGCGAACAGCTCTAATTGAAACGGGAGCAGGGGGAAGCCGGGCCGTTTAATTGGTTTTGAGGCCAGGGGCGTGGTTATACCGCGTTTTCTACCGGGAGCGGCACCGTGAGCGTGACAATGGTGCCCCGCCCAATGGCGGCATCGATGAACACCTGCCCGCCCAGGTAGGCCAGCCGGGTTTCGATGTTGGACAGGCCCAGGCCGGCACCGGGCTGCAGCGCGGCCGGGTCGAAGCCCTGGCCGTTGTCTTCCACCATAATGGTCAGCTCGTCGGCGCTGCGCACCAGCTGCAGGGTGATGACCGTGGCGCGGGCGTGCTTCACGATGTTCTGCGCCAGCTCCTGAACCACCCGGAACAGCACACTCTCGACCAGGGCCGGCAGTCGCTCGTCCAGTCCAAACAGCTGCACTTCGGCCCGCAGCCCGTCGGCCGATACCATTTTGCTCAGGAAATCGCGCACCGCCGCCCCCAGTCCCTGCTTCAGCAAGGCGTTGGGCATAAGATTGTGCGAAATGTCGCGCACCTCGCGGTACGATTCGTTGAGCACGCTCAGGGCGTTGCCCACCAGCAGGTGCAGGGCGGCGGGTGGGGCCGTGTCGAGGTCGCGCTCCAGGGCGTTGAGGTTGAGTTTGGCGGCCGTTATCAGCTGTCCTACGCCGTCGTGCAGGTCCGAGCCGATGCGGCGGCGCTCGTTTTCTTCGGCCTCAAACACGGCCGCCGTGCGCTGCTGGTGCAGCAGCTGGCGCTCCTGCTCGTGCTCCAGGCGCTGGCGCAGTCGGTGGCGCGCATACAGCAGGTAGGCGAGGCCCGCACCCAGCAGCGCCAGCGCCAGCCCGGCCCCCAGCTGCACGTTGCGACGCCGGATAACCTGCTGCTGCGTAAGGAGCTGGGCGGCCTGCAAGCGGTTTTCCGCGGTTTTCTGCTCGGTTTCGTAGCGCACGTTCATTTCGGCAATCTGCCGGGTGCTGGCTTCGCTGAGCAAGGAGTCTTTGAGGGTGGCCAGCTGCTCGCCGTAATTAGCCGCCGACCGGTAGTCGGCCTGCTGGCGGGCCGTGGCGGCCAGGCCGGCCAGCGCCTCGCGGGTGGCTTCGCGGGCTTTGAGCTGCCGGCTTAGCGCGTAGGCCGCCGCGAACTGCTGCCGCGCCTCGGTAGGTTTTTGCTGGCGCAGGGCCAGCTGGCCCTGCGCGTTGAAAATAGCCGCGCAGGTGGGCAGGTCGTCGGCCTTGCGGGCCAGTACGAGGGCCCGCGCCAGGCCGGCGGCGGCAGCGGCGTACTGCTGCCGGGCGGCCAGCACCCGGCCACGCCCCAGCTCGGCCTGGCCTTCGCCGCGCCAGTTGGCGCGGCCGCGGCTGGCGGCCAGGGCGCGCTCAAAGTAGTACAGCGCCGAATCGGGCCGAGCCAGCTGCTCATAGGTTTGTCCGATGAGCTGATAGGCCAGGGCGTCGTTGTGGGCATCCACCACGCGGCCGGGCAGGCGCAGGTACTGCTGCTGGTACGCCAGGGCCTGGGCGTACTGGCCCATCCGGAAATACACGGTGCCGATGTTGGCCAGGTCGGCCGCGATGCGCTCGGGCGTGCCGTAGCGCTGCTCCA
>JAYSZD010000509.1:0-1588 GCA_043738185.1 Hymenobacter sp.
TGTTCTACGGCATGCTCATCATCGGGCTGGCCTTATTGCGCGGCATCTTCCTGTTTTTCATGCGCCAGACGCTCATCGTGATGTCGCGCCACATCGAAAACGACCAGAAAAACCAGATTTACCAGCACTACCAGAGCCTGCCGCTGAGCTTCTACCGTCGTCACAGCACCGGCGACCTGATGTCGCGCATTTCCGAGGACGTGAGCCGCGTGCGCATGTACCTCGGGCCGGCCATTATGTACTTCCTGCAGCTGGTGCTGCTTTTTTTGCTCATAGTGCCGCTCATGCTCATGGTGAACGTGAAGCTGACCCTCTACACCCTGCTGCCTTTGCCGGTGCTGTCAGTGAGCATCTTCTACGTCAATAACCTGATTGAGCGCAAGTCCGACGAAATCCAGAAAGCGCTTTCCGGCATGACCACCTTTGTGCAGGAGGCCTTTTCGGGAATCCGGGTGCTGAAATCATTCGTGCGCGAGGCCGATTCGCACGAGCAGTTCGCCAAAGCCAGCAACGAGTACAAGGAAAAATCGCTGAGCTTGAACTTCGTGAATTCGCTCTTTTTCCCGCTCATCCTGTTTCTGGTGGGCCTGAGCTCGCTCATCACCGTGTGGGTGGGCGGGCAGGAAGTTATCCGGGGCACCATCACCACGGGCACCATCGCCGAGTTCCTGATTTACGTGAACCTGCTGACCTGGCCGGTTACGGCGCTGGGCTGGACGTCGTCGCTGGTGCAGCGGGCCGAGGCCTCGCAGGCCCGCATAAACGAGTTTCTGGACCAGAAAACGGATATTATTTCCCGCCAGAACGTGCAGCGCGAGCTGGCCGGCGACATCGTATTCGAAAACGTGTCCTTCACTTATCCCGACACTGGCATTAAGGCCCTGCGCGACGTCAGCTTTCGGGTGCGGCCGGGGCAGACGCTGGCCGTTATCGGCAACACCGGCTCGGGTAAAAGCACCATTGCCGCGCTGCTCTGCCGCTTATACGACGTGAGCGCCGGCGGCATCAGCATCGACGGCACCGACGTGCGCGACTACGCCCTGCGTGCCCTGCGCGGCCAAATCGGCTACGTGCCGCAGGATGTTTTTCTCTTCTCCGATTCTATTCGCAACAACATCAATTTCGGCCTCGATGCGCCCGACGAAGCCCGCATGCTGCAAGCAGCCCGCGACGCCGACGTGTACGAAAACATCCTGGCATTTCCCGAAGGCTTCGACACCAAAGTTGGCGAGCGGGGAATTACACTTTCCGGCGGCCAGAAGCAGCGCGTGAGCATGGCCCGCGCCCTGGTAAAAGAACCCAAAATCCTGATTCTGGACGACTCGCTCTCGGCCGTGGACACCAAAACGGAAAATGCCATTCTCGGTAGCCTTCAGCGCATCATGGCGCAGCGCACCAGCCTCATCATCTCGCACCGGGTGAGCTCGGTGAAGCTGGCCGATGAAATTCTGGTGCTGGATGATGGCGCGATTGTGCAGCACGGCACCCACGAGAACCTCATGGCCGACGCTGACGGCCTGTACCGCGCCCTCTACGAACGCCAGCTGCAGGCCGAAGAAGCCTAAGCCAGCCTGGCCCAAACGCAAAG
>JAYSZD010000510.1:0-10216 GCA_043738185.1 Hymenobacter sp.
GGCCCGAGTACCAGGCTCCCGGCCAGCAGCAGGCCAGCTTGACCTTGCCGACTACGGCCGCAGTTGCCGGTATTGTTACCAGCGCCGAAGCCCAGCCGTGGCCAAGCGAGCTAGCCCAGCAAATGCTTGCCGTGCGCTCCATCATTCAGCAGGCAGCCGGCGAGGCCCTGAGCAGCGCTCAGGTAGCCGCCCGATTCCGGCGCACCAAAGCCGACAAGGTGAAGCCCTTGCTCGACACGTTGGCCATGATGTCGCAGGTACGGCACTTGGAATCGGAGGATACATATGCAGCGTAATCACCACCCCCTTAAGTTCGAATAACCCGCGCAATAGCTCCTCCTGAACTAACTTTCGATGCCTCGCCCGACCCTCTTACTGAATAGGATTTGGATGAGTACCGCCAGCAGTTCAAGTAGTGGGATGCAGAATTAAAAAAGCGCGCTTAAAGCGCGATTGAGAAGGCTCAATTACAGGAGCAGACGGGTATGACGGCCGCCATTTACGCCTGCTTCCCGACTCACGACAAGGGCCAGGCCAACGATAACTAGACGTTCGAGCTGCACAGCTTCGCTGAGCGGCTAGACTGAATACACAGGGAGTACTGCGACCAGGAAAGCGGCCGCGCTTCTGAACGCCCCTGTTTAAGAATTAAAGCATCAACTCATCAATCTACCATGAGCCACAAAGGAGCCACCTATAGAAAAACTGATTTACAAATTCATTCTCCTCGCGATGATAATTGGGGAGGGAGCCGGCCTGATGATAGTCAAGTAGGATTAAGCGAACATGAGATAATAGCTCGACGCGTAAAATGGGCGGGTGAATTTGTAGATGCTTGCATAGCAAAAGGAATCCAAGTTGCTGCTCTAACTGACCATCATGAAGGAGTGTATTGCTGGTACGTTCTTGAGGAGGCTAAAAGCCGCAATAGTCAGGGAATAGATTTCTGGTTTATGCCAGGGATGGAATTGACTTGCAGAGACTCTGCCCAAGCATTGATACTGTTTGATTACGATATTCCTAAAACACTATTCGAGAAAGTTAGGAACATACTTGGGTTAAAAGCCGACGTGGAAGAGTTCAAACAGCGTGGGATTCAGGTTAAGGTCATGAACCATGACCTTGAGCAGTTGCAGACACTTCTTGATGCTGACCCAGAACTTGTTGGTAGGTTCATAATAATGCCAAATGTCACAGCTGACGGGCATAAGCATATTATCAGAGAAGGGTTTCATAAACGCTTTGCAGAGATGCCATATGTGGGTGTCTATTTGGATAAAAAGTATCCAGAAGACCTAAATGCAAAAGCATATCGCCGTATAACTGGCCAAACTGTTGATTGGGGTGGAGCAAGAGGGATTATCAGCACTTCAGACTCTCGTACGGCCGATTTTAGTGCCCTTGGCAATTTTCCTACGTGGCTTAAGTTGGCCGCTCCAACAGCTGAATCGTTACGCCAAGCAATGCTGGCGGCCGATTCACGCATATCATACAAGGCAACCAAACCACCGACGCTTTATATTGAGTCAGTAAGGATTGTCAATGCCGCATACCTTCACTTAGATGAAGCGTTGCATTTCAGCCCCCAATTCTCTTCAGTAATTGGTGGCAGAGGGTCAGGAAAATCTACTCTGCTAGAATATACACGGTATGCGCTTGGTATATCTGCTTTAGAAGGTCGCGGGTCAGAATGGGACCCAACATACGACCGCAGACACGCATTGTTGGAAGCAACATTGAATGCTACGAGTGAAGTAGAGGTAACTCTAATCCAAGACGGCGTTTCCATACGTCTTACGCGTTCACATGCCAATCCTGACAGGATTGTGATGCAAGTGGGTGGGCAAGAGAAACCAATTAGCTTAAGTGATGCTAAGACGCTGTTTCCTGTTCAGGCTTACAGTCAAGGCGAGCTATCACACTTAGGTGAGGGTAAAGCCGAAAACCGCCTCTTTGAATTAATAACTGCTCCAGACCAGTCTGCTTTTGCTTCGGTAAACAAAGCGATTCAAGATATAAATGGCGAATTACGCAGACTGCTTGGGCAAGCAGTGGAATATTGGCGTTTGGAAGGACAACGGCGCAAAATAGATGCACAACTCATCACTACGAAAGCGGGGATTGATAGTATAAAGCAAGGGCTTGGAGGCATTGGCTCTGAAACACAAGATGTTCTTGACCGGCATCAGATAGTAGGACAAACGACTAGATGGCTTAAACGCTTGACTGATGACTACATTGAAACCCAGGGAAACCTATTAGCCGCGTTTGAAACGCACTTATCAACTTCCGAGAATAATCTCACGACAACTTCTATTCCATTGGCTGAAGCTGCCCAGCTGATTGCAGGTGCTTTAAGAGAAGAGGTAACTGATGTATCTGAGGCTTTTAGGAATGTAATCGCGGCCAGTGATGCATTCGAGCAAAAGCTTGAGGGATATAAGGAAATGTGGCAATCTGCTCAAGATGAGCATAATATTGAGTACAGCGTCGCGTTAAGTCAAGCAGAAAAATTTACAGCCGACTTACAAAGGCTCTCTTTCTTAGAACAGCAAGAGGTCCAACAACAAGCTCAGCGCGATGAGTTAACTGCCAAAATGGATGACCTTCAGACGTGCCTCTTAGAAATAAAGAGACAAAGCGGGGATTTTGCCGCACAACAGAAGACATTACGGCGATTAACAAGTGAAAGCGCGGCAAAGCTGGCACATCTCACGAATGGTCAAGCCCGAGCTGAGCTATTGCCGATGGATGACACTTCCGAAATGGTCAGTGCCATTAGTGCCCTTTTCAGTAGATGCAATGTCAGAGCAGAACGGTTAGAAAAGTTGGCGGACACATTGAAGGGCACAGATGCGGTTGCAGTGTGGTGGAGACTGCTGGATGAAGTTCTTGCTGCTTTTCGTTGGAAAATAACAGGGCTTTCTGCCACTGAACAGCGGCCGAACCTGCCGGTTCTAGATGTTGCAATAGATACAGGCGGTTTAGGAAGGTTCTTCGAAATGCTAAGTGTGGAGCGCGTCAGTCAAGCACTTACTGCGGTAGCTCGCCCACGCGTAAAATTGATGCATAAGCAAAAAAATGGCGAAGTTGACTTCAATCAAGCCTCCCAGGGCGAAAAGGCCACCATTCTGCTTAACGTTCTAATGCGCCAAACGGGAGGGCCACTTCTGCTTGACCAGCCTGAGGAAGATTTGGATAACCGTATTATTGGAGATATTGTCTCAGCAATTCATGCTGCTAAATCACAGAAGCAGTTGATTTTTGCTACTCATAATGCCAACTTGGTTGTTAATGGTGATGCCGAACTAGTGATAGACCTTAACGCTGGTAGCATCAACGAAATTGGAGCAATTGATTTGCCTACAGTTCGTGATGCTATTACTCAGACTATGGAAGGAGGCAAAAACGCATTTGAATTGCGCCGTCTCAAGTACAACTTCTGAGAGAAATCTAGATGCCAAGTCACAAAAATGCTCCTTGCCATTTCCGGCACGGGGCATTTTTGTGCTTTACTGGATAAGGGCCAGGGCCGCGGCTTGGTCGAATTGCATGTCCTGTAACGGCGTTTCTTTGTCGAGAACCGCATCCTTGATTCTAATAGGGGTTCTTCTTCCAAAAGGATACTGTTGGCGAATTGGTTTCAAGCCATTGCTGGCGGAATCAATCGCTTAAAGGCGGCCTGACGGGTCTGGGCTAAGGGCACCTCGTTTAACCAGTTAACGATGCGCGACAGGTTCATCGCCGCGGCGATAAAGACGTGCTGCAAATGGGTTTTGGCCAGGCCCACGTAGCGCGAACGGCGCATGCCAAAGCCGCGGACCCCTTGCGAGAGCGTGCCTTCAATGCCTGCTCGCTGATTATAAAGAAGAGGCCAGTCCGCCTGACTGTCGCGCGCGCGGGCCGCTTGCAAGGCGTGGTACGGGGCGTCAGCTCGCAGCTTAATGGCCCGGCGTTTCATGCGCGTACACTGCGCGCGCACGGGGCAGGGCCCGCAGTGCTTCCGGGAAAACTTGATAAACACGCGGGGCTGGCCTTTTTCCAGGGTTTTAATCCAGGATTGCGACGGATGCCCCTGGGGACACGTGGCTTGCTGCGCGTCCCAATCCACGTGGAAATCCGCCGCCGCATACCCTTGCCCCGCGAGCGCTTGCCATTTCTGGTCTTTCCGTGCGGGTCCTACCAATTCCACGTGGTGGAGTTGCTGACTCTGGACCAGCAGCTCGGCGCTCACATACGCGGTGTCCACCACCTGTTGCGACGGCAGTAACGACTGGTCCGCCAATCCCTGCTGAATCTGCGGCAAGGTAGTCGAATCCGACTCGGTGCTGACGGTCGTGGCCACCTGCGTAATCAAATGCGGTTGGTCGGCTTCGCAGGTTTCGGTTAGATGAACCTTATAGCCCACCCACGTCGTGGTGCGTTTGCGACTAAAACGCGCCTCCAAGTCATACGGAGAGCTGATGAGCTGCGCGGAAGGAGGCAACTCGTCCTGATTCTCCACGCGCCAGGTAAGTTGGCCGTTTACTACCCGAAACTGTTGCAACCAGACCCGGCGCAGGATGTCAATGGCCGGCAGTTGCCACAGCAAGGCGGCCTGTGGGTCAGCCTCTATTTGCTCCAAGAGCCACCAGCCGTCCTGCCCGACTTGCTGCGCACAAGCCAACCGCTCGGGTTTGGTGTGCGGCAGGCGATACTCCTCGGCGCGGGGGCCGTACCGAGCGGCCCACTCCGGTTGCAGCTGACGGGCCAACCAGTTGGGCAGCAGGGCAGCCAAGCGATTGAGGGTGAAACGCATGGTCTCCGCCACGCACTCCAGGCGGTTCATGTCCCGGACACGGGCCAGCACATGCGTCGCGTCCGTTCGCTGTTTGCCCCCGGCTCTTAGCCACTTCTGGTCCCGGCAACAGACCAGCAGGTGGTTAAGGAGTCGTTCTTCAGCCTGGCCGGCCACCAACCGCTGACGAAATTCAGACAGGATGCTAAAGTCAAACCCGGGGTCGGTCAACTCCAGGCCCAGTAGATACTTCCAGTCAATGCGACTGCGCACGGCATCGGCCGCTTGGCGGTCGGAGAGATTTTCGGCGAATTGCAGCAGCGTCACCACCGCCAACTGCCAGGGGGCCTGGGCCGCCTGTCCGCGTGGTGGAAACAGGTCGGCAAAGAGGGCGTCGTCATACAGGGTGCCCAGGGTATCGCGCAACTGCAGGTAACAATTGCCACGTGGGAAAGCCGCTTGCGCGACCTGGCGCGTTTGGGGCGGAACAGGCGTGCTGGGTTGGGGGTGTAGGCTCATGAGCAGAAGCAGTTAAGATGCCTCTGAAATTAGCTTTTTTACCCCAAAAGCAATTCGCCAACAGTATCCAAAAGGGCGGATTTACACGCTAAGCACTCTTTAGCTTCTGGGCGTAATTATAGACCGTGCCATAGGCTACATCTAGCTGCTTGCTGACCTGGTTCATGGAGAATTCGCTCAAGAGTTGGGCAATGGCCTCCTGCTTGGCCTGCGCCAAACGAGGGCGGGCCACGTGCTTGCCTTGGGCTTTGGCCCGGGCCATGCCGGCGCGCACGCGCTGGCTGATAAGGGCGCTCTCAAACTGCGCCAGCGAGGCCATGATGTGGAAAATCAGCTCGCCCGTGGGCGTGGTCGTGTCGATGTTTTCCTGGTGGGAGATGAAGTCCACGCCCAGGCTCTAGAATTCCTTCAGCGCGTTGACCAGCGCCTGGATGGAGCGGGCGAAGCGGTCGTAGCGCCAGACCAGCACCGCGTCGAGCTGCCGTTTCTTGGCGGCGGCCATCATGCGTTTGTACTGGGTCCGTTCCTCGCTGGTACCCGAGGCCTGGTCGACGTATTCTTCGACGATGGCGAAGCCCCGCCGCTGGGCATACTCGCGCAACGGCCACAGCTGCGTCTCTGGGTCCTGCCCTTTGTCGAGGGTGGAGACGCGGGCGTAGAGGGCCACGCGCGTGGGCTGGTCGGTCGGTTTGGCGGGCATCGGGGGTATCAAAAAGGAAATCCTTTTTGATAAAACTGGCATACCCTCTGAATTGCTTGGAATCGCCCTTTTTAAGTGGGTTTCTGGGCTACCCTTTTTGACAAAGGGCTTAGCGTGTAAAACCGCCCTCTAGTAAGAAGAACCCCTTTAAAGTCTAGAATTATACGTTTATCTAGTGTTTTTTATACTTTCCAATGTCTCAAATAATAAAGAAGGAATCTCCTTGTCAACTATCATCTGATAATTAACCTCTTCTTTGTTGAGAACGTCAACAATCAAGCAATTCTGGGCGCTCACATGGTAGCCGTTTGCAAAATTCGCTGACAGATAGATATGAAGGGCTTCGGCAAAAATTCCTAATTCAGGCTTTTTGAATTCCTCTAACTTGGCCAAAAACCAAATTGCGCCCACATACTTGTCTTCTCCAACCTCAAAGGAATAGACTTGACTGGGTGTGATTTGTACAGGTACGCCACTGATTTCAATAATTGCCTTTTTGCTGCTCCTGCTTACTGTTTTGGTGTTTGCTGGCAACCAATTACTAAAGTCAAAGTCCTCGTAGTTGTGAAGAATATTAAGATTTCTCTCGTACATATCCTTCGTCTGTTTTATCATACCCGGTTTGAAGTCGTTGGTTATATCGACTATTTTATTCCTAATGGGTTCCGTGCTTTTCTCCTTTACGGCGTTGCTTAACGCACTTAGGCTTCGAACCCAATAGTCTCCACCGCCATCCAAGCTAATCTCGTTCCCTTTACCTAGGTTAGTTAGCAGCGTCCTTCGACTTTTCTCGGACTTGTTTCTAAACATAACAATATTTTTTACTGATATTTTTTTCATTTTATCCGGTTTTGAGTCTATGGAGTTACGAAAAGGAGCGGAACGGTCAAGCAGGCGAGGAGGGAGAGCGCGACTCTCCCTCCTGAGAACCTACTTGGTGCGGGTGGCGTCAACCAACTTGTAGGTTGAACCCGCAAGGGGGGTAGGGGGCAACGGGTTGCCTTTTGTAGAGGTCCTTTCGGGGCCTTGGCCGCCACGGGGACCAATAATTTGATACTGACCGCTTTTCGGTGCGGCCGTGCCGGGGGTTAGCTTGCTAGCCATAACGTTTGCGACACTTGAAAAGAGCGTCGACTACTAAAATAGTGAGATTTTCCCATAGTTTCGTTTAATGCTAATAAAAATAGAAATTAGATTTTAAAAGTTCTTTGTAAAGACTGACATAGAACCCAATGATACAGCAGGTTAAAGGTAATTTTAAATAATTGTTAATGTATGGTGTTACAGCCGACTAGCTAATCCACGGACTATCCTGAACGTTTGGGCCTGTGAGATGGGGGCTGAGTTTCGCCCTAAACAACAATCGCCTAAAAGCACCATCTGCAGACGAGGGGCAGTTGGACAAGGCTAGCTAGCTCCAGCGCCCGCACCAAAAGCTTGCATCGTGTCAGTATGACCAACGCCGCCATCAGCGCGTGCAACGCCCGGCCCGCAACCGGATACAGGCCGACCCGGCGTCCGGCGTTCGTGTGAAAAAAATCGTGGAAGCAGCACCCCGAACATAGGTGCGCAAGTGTCGGCCGAAATGCGACCCCACCGGCCGGTGCTTCCCAGGCGGCCAATTGGGCAATGGGCCGCTTCAGGCGGTGTTTCCACTCGGTGCACTTGTTGGGCACGGGGCAGGCGGAAGCGGAACAGCGTGCGATGGTAACCGGTAGGAGAATGGTTAACCGGCAGGGCCTGTTTTGTGCGACGCCAATCGGTACATCCGACTTTCGTTCGCTCAGCAAAGGGGGATGACAGACATTCGTGTTTAATTAATGAGTGTTAATTCATTTTACATATTGCAAACGAACGTTTGCAATACGTAAAAGGGCTACCTTGTGGGAATTTCCTCCTCTTTTAACTCCCGCTCGTTCGATGTCGCCGGCTCGCCGCTATACACCTTATTATCGCGTCTCCACTCAGAAGCAGGGAGCCTCCGGTTTGGGACTCGACGCGCAGCGGGTGGCCGTGCGCGCCTTTGTCGCCGACCCGGCCCAGCTCGGGCGCGAGTTCGTGGAAATCGAGAGCGGCAAGCAGAACCAGCGCCCGCAGCTGCTGGCTGCCATCGCCGAGGCCCGACGGGTAGGGGCCACGCTGCTCATCGCCAAGCTCGACCGGCTCAGCCGCAACGCGGGCTTCATCTTCGCCCTGCGCGACTCGGGGGTGGATTTTGTCTGCTGCGACATGCCCGACGCGAACACCCTTACGGTGGGGCTTTTTGCCGTCATCGCCCAGCACGAGCGCGAGACCATTTCCAAGCGCACCAAGGACGCGCTCGCGGCCAAGAAAGCGCGGGGGGCGACACTGGGCACCCCGGCCAACTTTACGCCGGCCGTCATCGCCCAGGGCCAGGCGGCCATGCAGGCCAACGCCCGCGCCCACCAGGCCAACCGCCAGGCCGCGCGACTCGCCGAGCTGCTGCGGGCCAAGGGCCACACGCTGCAGCAGGTCGCCGACGAGTTGAACCAGGCCGGCTACCGCACCCGCCGGGGACGGGCCTTTCGGGCCACGACGGTGTGGCGCTTGTTGCCGGCCGAACCCAAACCCACCGCCTAGCACGCCCACGAGACGCGACCAGAACAGGTGTTACCCATGTTACCCGTGTTAGGCGTGTTACTTCGGACTAAACGAAATCCCACCCTTGTTTACCTGGCTACCGTTCAGATAAGCTTCCCTACGAAGGAATACTAGCGCACCTGCTCGCAGAGAAAGACGTACCCGTTGGTGATGCTGACGCGGTTTGCGTCGGCCCCGGACCCGCTGCCGCCCTGGGTCGTAGAAAAGCTTACCACCCGGTAGCCGCTCTGCACGACGAAGTTGACAATCGAGGCCGAGGAAGCGGGCAACGGCACCTTTGCGTACTTTTTGTTCAGCTCCGCTTCGCTCAGATTGGCCAAGCCGCGCCCACCGGTGTCGAACGTTGCTTGCAGAAAGCCTGTGCCGAGCAAATTCGCCCACCAGTTCACCGTCACCAGTATCAGGTGAGGCGATGGAACCCCCGTTGCGAGAGGCGCGGCGGCGGTGGTTTGGGCTCGGGAGGGTCCTGCTAGTAAAACGGCTAGCGGAAAGGCGAGGGTCAACAACCGGCGAATGGAGACAAGGCGCATAAAGAAGGCGTGGAAAAAGAAAGAAGGCGTACGGGTCGTCCTCGTGGCCAGCAGCGAACGCAGGCGCACGTCGGTTGACCAATAGTAGCGGATTTTTGCCATGGTTCCGCCATCGTTCCCCTCCTTTTGGTATTCCGACCGTTTTAATGAACTTGAGCCCATCTTTGCTTGACCTTACCGAGCACGAAGTCTAGGCTGTCGCCGTGGCGTGGTTCGACCAGCTACCAAGCAAGCGTTATGGCCCCAGCTAAAAAGCCCCTTCACTGGGTGAAACGGACCCGCACGGCGGTCACCTTCCCTACGAAAGTGCGCGCGTTGCTGCCCTACAACCAAAATCGTTACCGCCGCTACCGGCACAGCGACGCGGAATCGCATACGCCCTGGTACGGCGCGTCCTTCCAATTGGCCAGCGAGGCGCACAACATAGCGCGAGGGGTAGACTTCGGGTTGCCCAAGTTCCTGGACCACTACGAACCGTTTTTTAAGCAGCTGGTCGCCCAATTCGATGACGGCTCGTGCTGGATCGTCGCCCAAGACTGCCCCGGCTACCCGTGGTGGCCCAACGAGGAGCCCACGTTGCCCGCCCTGCGCGCCCTCTTCGCCCAGCACCGCGTGCCCAACGCCTTCACAGGCGCCTTGCGCTTGCCCATGCAGGAGGTGTTCGCCTTTGCCCGCGAGCTGCTTTCCTACCCGACGGGCGTCTTCAGCCGGGAACAGTCCCTGTACAGCGACGTGGATGTTTCCCATGGCACGCGGCCCATTGTCATCAAAATATCGGCTCATTTGAACGTGGACTTCCTGAGCACTGACCCAGGGCTCGTGCAAGCCGTGGTGCAAGAGCATCGCTCCCCCGTCTTTACGATAAAGCCCTACACGGGCACTTCCTTCTGAACACTCCACGGGGTGGCGTTGCCAGGTCTCAGGGCTAAACAATACCCCCTTCCACCAATGGTAGAGCGTTCACTGCCCTACCGTTAAAGTGAACCGCTTGGGCATGGGATTGGGTACGCTGGAGAAAGGTTTATTCAGCAGCCAAAGGCGGGGGAAGGGGGTAGTTGGCGCGCCACC
>JAYSZD010000511.1:0-3848 GCA_043738185.1 Hymenobacter sp.
GGTAGAGATGCTTCGACTGCGCTCAGCATGACCGGTTTTTCACTACGAGTACTTATACGCGAGTACTTAGAACTGCCTTAGGCCGCCATGCGGGGCTGATTTGGGTAGAGCGGCAGCACGGGCGCTTCATCAAGGCTGAAAACGTGGGATGGCAATGCCGGAACAGAAACGGCGGTGCTGGTCGTATCGTCGGCGTGGCGGCGCAGGGCGCGCATCAACAAGTATTTATATTTCTCGGCATCGGCCAGGGCTTGCTCGATGGCTTGGGCGGCATCGGAATAGGCCACCACAGCCTGCAATTCCCGACGCGGACGGCGGGCTTCAAAAACGTGGGGCGCGAGGTATTCGGCAACAGACTTCATGGCGGAAAATTAGGGTAATTTCAAGCCAGTATTGGCGTGCTTTATTAACCCAAAATGCCTGCTTTTCATTCCTAAAAAGACACTTTTTTGAATTGATTTCAGGCAACAAAAACCTGCTGAATTCTGCCGCCGATTCCTCCCGAAATTTAACTGATTTTCAGCACTATTTTGCCGAATTGCGCGCCGGCTTCGAGGCGGCGCAGCGCTGCTTCGCCTTCGGCTAGAGGGAATACTTCGTCGACGACGGGCACAATTTCCTTTTCGGTCATGAGCTGGAGCATCGCGGCAAAATCCTGTTCGGTGCCCATGGTCGAACCCAGAATGGTGAGCTGCTTCCAGAAGACTTTGGCGGGCGGCAGCTGCGGAATAGCGCCCAGCGTGCCGCCGTAGAACACGATGCGGCCACCGGGCGCAGCCGCGTCCAGCAAGGCGTTGAACGCGGGCCCGGCGGCACTGTCGATGATGACGTCGAACGGGCCGCCGGCCTGCTGCACCAGGGTTTTCACCCAGTTGTCGGCGTTGTAATTAATGCCGCCTTTCGCACCCAGTGCCTGCGCCCGCGCCAACTTCTCCTCCGAGCCGGACGTGACCCAAACCTCAGCGCCGCGCGCCGCGCAAAACTGCGCGGCCAGCAGCGCTACGCCGCCGCCCACGCCAGTCACCAGCACCCGCTCGCCGGCCTGCACCTGCGCCCGCGTGAAGGCCGCCCGGTAGGCCGTGAGGCCCGCCAGCGGCAGCGCGGCGCCTTGCTCAAAGCTGAGATGGACCGGCAGCGGGCAGATGTAGCGGGCCGGCAGCGCGATGTAATCGGCAAACGTGCCGGGGTCGGGCATGCCCAGCACCACAAAATCGCGGGCCTGCACCTTGGGATTATCGCCCCAGCGCAGGCCGGGATTGATGAGCACGCGCGCGCCAACTGCGGGCGCCGAGGCCGGTACCCCAGCCCCGTGCGCGGCCACCTCGCCGGCACCGTCGGACCCCAGCGTGCACGGCAGCCGGATGCCCGCGTACTGGCCCTGCTGGATGAAAACGTCGCGGTGGTTGAGCGCGGCGGCGTGGAGCTTCACGAGAATTTCGCCCTCGGCGGGCGCGGGCACGGGGACGTCGCGAATGGCCGCGGGCTGATTGATGGCGTCGAGCTGAAGGGCGTGCATGGAGTCAGGTAACAGTGAGCAATGGTAATCAATACGGCGGCGGGTTGTTTGCCGACGCGCTGACAGACACTGATGGCGGGCCGGCATTTCCGTTTTCATCGTGTTTTTTGAGGCCGGCCAGCGCCAGTGGGCCCGCTACCAGCAAGCCCGTGAGCAGGCCGCCGAGGTGGGCCGCGTTATCAATGTTGCCGCTCAGGCCCGAAATGAGGTTACTGAGCACCAGGTACAGCACCAGGCCGAGCATGGCGCGGCGGTCGGATTTATCGAGCACTATTTTTTTACTGACCAGCAGGGCCAGCAGCAAGCCGTAGAGGCCGAAAATGGCCCCGCTCGCGCCCACGGAATTCACGCCGTTGCTGTGCCACCACAGGCTGGCCAGGCCGCCGCCCACGCCGCTGGCCAGATACACCAAGGCCAGGCGCAACGCTCCCACCCGGTCTTCCACCAAGAGCCCCAGCAGCCAGAGCGACAGCATGTTGAGCAGCAGATGCGAGAGGCCGGCGTGCAGAAACAAGGAGCTAAACAGCCGCCACGGCTCGCCGTGCAGCGTGAGGCCCGACACGTTGGAACCCCACTGCACCAGCTCGCGGCCCAGGGGCGCAGAAGCCGACACGCCGCTCAGAATCATCAGCCCGAAAACCAGCAGGTTGAGGTCGAGCAGCAGGGGCGTGGCCAGGAAGCGGCGCGAAGGAATAAAAAGGCCCTTCAGCAGCTGCCCCAGCAGCTCGGCCCAGGTTTCGTGGGCGGCGGGCGCCGGCGGTGATACAGCCGGTGAGGAGTCGGGCAGCAGCCCGCGCCGCCGCAGCTCGGCTACGGCGGCGGCGCCCACGGCTGGCGGGTAGCGGGCCGCGTTCTGGGCCAGATACAGCAGCTCGGCGTCGGGCTTCTGGGCGAAGAGCTGCGCGGCCAGGGCGGCAGTACTATCGGGAATGGACGCGGCGGGAACAGGTTCTTCCATGAAAGCGGTGCGCGGCAAGGAATGCGCCATCTTGCCTCAACCGGCCACTTTGCCAGGTGTTGCGGCGGGCGGGCGGACTACAGCTCGACGCGCCGCGTAAAGGTGTTGTAGGGCCGGCCCGTGACCGGCGATTTGGGCAGCAGCCCCGAAAGAAGGTCGCTCACTTCGGCATCGCGGCGCAGGGTTTTCTCGTTTTCAAACGGCTGCGGATTTTTCGCCACCAGGTACAAATCAGCCAGACCTTCCTGCTGCTGATTGGCCACGCGCGTCATCAGGTCCAGGTGGGTGGCCATCGTGGGGCCCAGCTTGTAGCCGTAGAGGTTGGCTTTGCTCCAGGGCTCCCAGGCAGCTTGCGCGTCTTCGGCGTGGCCGGCCAGCGCGTCGCTATTGCCTTGCCGGGCTTCGGCAAAAACGTACTCGGTTTTGGCCTGGGCCGCCCAGAAGCGTTTGGCCAGCTCCCGATACTGGCTCAGATGCTGGGCATCAGCTTGTTCAGAGGCGGGTACCTTGCTCAGCTGCTGGGCCACGGCCTGGGCCACCACACCGTCGTAGTTGGGAATGGCGCTGGTGGCCACTTCCACGAGGCGGGGCGGGGGCAGGCGGCGCTTGGCTTCCTGACGCGCCTGCAATTCGGCTTCCTTCGCATTGCTCTGCTGCTGCAGAAAGTAGGTGCCGCCACCTAACACCAAAACGCCCAATACTAACCCAATAATCTTGCCCCAGGGCTTGGATTGCGGGACTTCGGACGGCGAGATGTAGGCAGCTGGCGCGGCAAAAGCCGGCGCGGCGGGCGTCACGCCCCGGCGCCGGAGCTCGCGCCGGGCTTCGTCGACCAGCGCGGCCTGGTAGAGGTCGGGATGCTCGACGAAATAGACCAGTTCGGCATCAGTTTTTTGGTGGTAAAAATCGGGGGCGGCGTTGGACACGGCAGTGGGCAAAAGCTGGAGAATGATTGCAGACGGCAAGATGGGAAGCGCCGGCCAATAAGTTGCGGCCAACCGTGGGGCGCCGGGGCCGTAAACCGGGGCATTGGGGCCGTAAGCACGGCTCCGGCCATCATTCTTTTCCTAATTACCATGCCTACCCCCGAGCAAAATCCCACTGACCCGCGTCCCGACCAAGCCAGCACCGGCGGCATCACCACCCCGCAGAACGCCGACACCGACCAAAACGCCTCCGGTAATCCCGAAGCCGGCACCGCCGCCGACGGTGCCATGCCCGAAAGCACCCAGGAAAACATGGGCGACGGTGCGGGCATCCGCGGCGACTACGGCAACGCCAGCCAAACCAACGGCATGGAAGGCGGTCCCGACCAGCCCAGAACTGACACTGAGCTGACCGGTTCGTAAACCCGCCACCGTTTGCAGAAACACG
>JAYSZD010000512.1:0-1586 GCA_043738185.1 Hymenobacter sp.
G
This sequence comes from Hymenobacter sp., assembly GCA_043738185.1. Taxonomy (GTDB): domain Bacteria; phylum Bacteroidota; class Bacteroidia; order Cytophagales; family Hymenobacteraceae; genus Hymenobacter. Next base: position 2 of record JAYSZD010000512.1, read on the forward strand.
GGCCAGCCCCTCGGGGCGGACCGGTTGCGTGCCCACGCGCTGCCACCGGTCCGCCCGCATGGTGGGCAGGCGGCCAGCCCATAGGGTCGGGGGCAGCAGGTAGGACCGCAACTGGCCTAGGTCCAGGACATCGGCGCCGGGGGACCGGTGGGCGAAGACGTGGAGCAAGTCCGGGTACGAGGCGTTGCCCTCCAGGCCCTGGATGTGGAAGTACTTGGCATAGGCAAAGCCCCAGCCGGCGCCCAACGGCAAGCGCAGAATGTCCCCAGATTTTAAACGAATGGCCATAGATAAGGAAGTAGGTGCAAATAACCGCTCATTTTCCTGAACGCCTGACAACTGCTCGGCAATAGGTGCCAACAGGCCGCTTGCAGCGCCCGGCGAGTTTAAGAAACCCGTCTACGATTCAAAGTTTACGAAATGGCCGATGGGGATGAGTCTCGCAAACTCGGAATCAGTACTCTTGCGGGTCTGAGCAAACAGGATTTTGGGGGTGAACACCTCCTCACTTGTCTCAGCTGATGTCCAGCAGCTTGTGCTTGATGGCGAATACGGCCAGGCTGGCTGCATTACTCACACCGGTTTTTTCGAGCAGGCTGCGGCGGTGCCCTTCCACGGTGCGGAAGCTGATGAACAGCTGGTCGGCAATCCGCGACGAGCTGTGGCCCTGGCAGAGCAGCACCAGCACCTCCTTTTCGCGCTCGGTTAGCTGGTTCAGGAGCTGCGGGTCAGCGGCTTTGCGCGGGGTTGGCTTCTGCGCTTCTTGTAGCCCCTGCCGCATCACTTTGGCCACCGTGTCGTCGAAATAATAGCCTTTGCTGTACACCTGGTCGATGGCCTCGCCCAGAATGCGCTGGTCGATGTCCTTGGGCAGGTAGCCGTGTACACCCAGCTTCACCAGGTCGAGGATGAAGTCGTGGGAGTAGTCCATCGAGAGGATGATGATTTTTATTTCCGGGTGGTGCTCCAGCAGCTCGCGGCTCACTTCCCGACCGTCCATGTCCTGCATGTGCAGGTCGAGCAGCACCACGTCGGGCCGGGCCTCGTCCAGGGCAGCAAATAGCTCCTGGCCGGAAGCAGCTTCCAACACGACTTCATAGGTGGCGAAGCGGCGCAGGATGTAGCTCAGCCCCTGACGAAACAGGGTGTGGTCGTCTACGATGGCCAGTCTGAGCGGTTGGGGAGGGCTTGGGTGCATCGGAGTTGTAGAAATGCAAAGTGAGTAATCATAGTAAATCAGCAACCAGTTATACAACAAGTCTTTGCTTAGCTATTGGGTAAAGCCAGCCTTGCGGCTTGTTGCTGATGCCTTGTAGTCAGACAGTGCGGAGGCGAAGGTAAGGAATTGATTTAGTGTGGCAAGAGCAGGGTGATGCGGGTGCCCTGGCCGGGAACCGAGTTGATTTCCAGCTGGCCGTTCAGCAGCTTGGTTCGGGCCTGAATGCCGGCCAGGCCCATGCCCGCAGCCCGGCCTGCGGCCGGGGCATCCCGCACGAAGCCGCACCCGTCGTCGGCCACCTCCAGCCGCAACTGGCCGGCGGCGGCTTGCAGGTGCAGCGTGAGGCAGCGGGCCCCGGCGTGGCGG
>JAYSZD010000513.1:0-3847 GCA_043738185.1 Hymenobacter sp.
CGATTGTGTAAGCATAATTTCGGTACTCCGGCTTGGTAGATTACCTTTACCCAACCGAAACAAACCCCAACCCACATGCCCCAGACTGCCGAAATAGCAACTGCCGACCTCAAAGAAATTGCCGCTCAGGTGCGGCGCGACATTGTGCGCATGGTGCACGCCGTGAACTCGGGCCACCCCGGCGGCTCGCTCGGCTGCACCGATTTGCTGGTGGCGCTCTACTTCAAGGTGATGAAGCACACCCCCCAGCCGTTCGATATGAACGGCGCGGGGCAGGACCTGTTTTTCCTCTCAAATGGCCACATTTCGGCTACGCTATACTCGGTGCTGGCGCGTTCGGGCTACTTCCCGGTGAGCGAGCTGGCCACGTTCCGCAAGCTCAACTCGCGCTTGCAGGGCCACCCCACCACGCACGAGGGCCTGCCCGGCATTCGCGTGGCTTCGGGCTCGCTGGGCCAGGGGCTGAGCGTGGCCTGCGGCGCCGCTCAGGCCAAAAAGCTCAATGGCGACGACCGCCGCGTGTTCGTGCTCATGGGCGACGGCGAGCTGCAGGAAGGCCAGAACTGGGAGGCCCTGCTCTACGCCGCCCACCACAAAATAGATAACCTCATCGGCGTTATTGACCGCAACGGCCAGCAGATTGACGGCTCCACTGCCCAAGTTGGTGGCCTCGGTGACCTGCGCGCCAAGTTTGAGGCTTTTGGCTGGCACGTGCTCGAAGCCGATGGCAACGACTACGCTACCCTTTTGCCGGCCCTCGAAGCCGCGCAGGCCGCCACCGGCCAGGGCAAGCCCGTCATGTTCATTATGGATACTAAAATGGGCTACGGCGTCGATTTCATGATGGACGGCCACAAGTGGCACGGCGTGGCCCCCAACGACGCGCAGCTGGCCACCGCGCTGGAGCAACTGGTGGTGGGTACCGCAGGCGACTACTAAGGGCTGATGCACAACGGGCCCACACGCCAATCTTACCCCCTGCCCCCCTCTCCGCAAGAGAGGGGGGCAGGGATGGTGAGGTTGTGTTGGGCGATGTTGTTCGCGCTGCTCCCTTTCGCGTTCCGAGCCCACGCCCAGAACGCCCCTACCGACAAGCCCAAAGTCACCCGCATTCTCTTTGTGCTCGATGCCTCGGGCTCGATGATGGCGCCATGGGAAGGGCAGCCGCGATGGGACGTAGCCAAGCGCATGCTGAGCAAAATGGTGGATTCGCTGAATGCCTATCCCAACCTGGAGTTGGGGCTGCGCGTGTACGGCCACCAGTTTCCCAACAGCGAGAAAAACTGCCAGGACTCGCGCCTGGAAGTGCCGTTTGCGCCGCGCAATGCCAAAGCCATCAAGTCCCGGCTTGCCACGCTCAAGGCACAGGGCAACACGCCCATCACCTATTCCCTGGAACAATCAGCCAACGACTTCCCCGTTGATAAGGCCTCGCGCAACGTGCTGCTGCTAATCACCGACGGGCTGGAATCCTGCGCCGCCGACCCCTGCAAATCGTCGCTGGCCCTGCAGCGCAAGCACATCTTCCTCAAGCCCTTCATCATCGGTATTGGGGCGGAAAGGGATTTCGGCCGCCAGCTCGAATGCCTGGGCCAGTACTACAACGCGGCCGATGTGAAGACCTTTCGCACCGTGATGGACGACGTGATAGCCCAGACGCTGAGCAAAACCACTGTGAGCGTGAACCTGACCGACGCCGACGGCCGCCCCACGGAAAGCAACGTGAACATGACCTTCGTGAACAACGTGACCGAGCAGCCCGAGTACAACTACGTGCACTACCGCGACGCCCAGGGCAAGGCCGACGTGCTCGACATCGACGCGCTGCAGAGCTACGACCTGGTGATAAACACCGTGCCGCCCGTGCGCCAGCCCAACCTGGCCATTCGCCCCGGCCGTGCCAACGTGCTCACTTTCAAAACGCCCCAGGGCACGCTCTGGCTGCAAAGCCCGCAGCTCACGCCCAATCCCTACGGCTCGGTGCAGGCCGTGGTGCGCGACCCGCAGCGCAACACCGTGGCCAGCGTTCCCTTCGGTACCCGCCAAAAGCTGCTGGCTGGCAACTACGAAGTGGAGCTGCTCACGCTGCCGCGCATCACGCGCCGCCTCACCGTGAAGCAGGGCCAGGAAGTAGCCGTGACCTATGCCGCGCCCGGCACCCTCAACATCACCTCCGACCTCAAAGGCTACGGCAGCCTCTACCAACTCAACAACGACGAGTCACAAACCTGGATTTACAACCTGCCCGATGGCGGCAGCAAACTAAATCTGCCCATGCAGCCCGGCGCCTATCGCCTGGTATTCCGCACCAAAACCAGCACTGGTAGTAAATTTACCGATGTACGCAACTTCAGCATCCGCAGCGGGCAGACGACGTCGGTGGCCATTTTTGGGAAATGAGATAAGAATAAAACTCCCCTCCTTACCAAGGAGGGGACATTTTCACGAAGTGAAAATTGGGGTGGTTGTAGGCGTTGGATTCCGTTGAACACAAGCAAATAAGCATAATGACTACGCTCAACAACCTGCCCCACAAAAAAGACGAGCGTCGCGCCCTTCGTAATAACCTGACGTCAGCCGAAGCCACACTCTGGAATGTACTCAAAGGTGGACAGTTGACTGGTCGCAAATTCCGCCGTCAGCATAGCATCGGCGAATTTATCCTTGACTTTTATTGCCCGCAGGAAAAGCTTGCGGTTGAACTAGATGGCGCGGGCCACTTCACTGCCTCGGGTAATTTGCACGATGCGGCGCGAACTGAGTATCTGAATGCCGCTAGTATTCGGGTAATTCGGTTTGAGAATAAGCTGATTTGGTCAGATTTAGATAGCGTGTTGCACTCGATTGAAAGTCATTTCAAAAGCGTTTAAAAGCTTCCTTCAACGCCAACAACCACCCCCGTTTCAGCTTCGCTGAAACATCCCCTCCTTTGTAAGGAGGGGAGTTTTGACTGCCTTTAACCTCCCAAATTCCCCATGAAAGACTTCCCCTACACCGAATCGAAAGACACCCGCAGCGGCTTCGGCGCCGGCTTGCACGAGTTGGGCAAAACCAACCCCAACGTGGTGGCCCTTTGCGCTGACCTCACCGGCTCGCTCAAAATGGACGCCTTTAAAAAGGACTTTCCCGAGCGGTTTTTCCAGGTCGGCATTGCCGAAGCCAACATGATGGGCGTGGCCGCTGGAATGACCATTGGCGGCAAGATTCCCTTCACGGGCACGTTTGCCAATTTCAGCACCGGCCGCGTGTACGACCAGATTCGGCAGAGCATTGCGTACTCGGATAAGAACGTGAAAATCTGCGCTTCGCACGCCGGCCTCACGCTGGGCGAAGACGGCGCCACGCACCAGATTCTGGAAGACCTGGGCATGATGAAAATGCTGCCGGGCATGACCGTCATCAACCCCTGCGACTACAACCAGACCAAGGCCGCCACCATTGCTATTGCCGACCACCACGGCCCGGTGTACTTGCGTTTCGGCCGCCCCGTGGTGCCCAACTTCACGCCCGCCGACCAGCAGTTCGTCATCGGCGAAGCCGTGCTGCTCAACGAAGGCACCGACGTGAGCATCTTCGCCACCGGCCACCTCGTGTGGAAAGCCGTGCTGGCCGGCAAACTCCTGGCCGAAAAAGGAATCAACGCCGAAATCATCAACATCCACACCATCAAGCCGCTCGATGCGCAGGCCATCTTGGCCTCGGCCCGCAAAACCGGCTGCGTGGTAACGGCCGAAGAGCACCAGATGAACGGCGGCCTCGGCGACAGCATCGCCCAGCTGCTGGCCCGCGAAGAGCCCCTGCCCTTGGAAATGGTGGCCGTGAACGACAGCTTCGGCGAAAGCGCCAC
>JAYSZD010000514.1:0-10194 GCA_043738185.1 Hymenobacter sp.
CTCATCAGCGGATTGTAACCCAGGAATTCCTCCTCCGCCAGTGCCGCCAGCAGCGCCTCGCACAATGGCTGGAGCGCCATCCGGCTGGGCGCGGCCGCCCGCAGTACCCACACATTCTCCCGCGCCCGCGCCACCGAAACCACGCACTGTTGGCTGGCGATGCTGAAGTGTGGTTCCGTGCTGCCGGGCAGCTGCTGTCGCGCCAGCATTTCCCCCAAAAGCCGGAACCGCGCATCCTCGGGGCTGCCCACCAGAAAAACGGAGAAGAAGGTTTGGTACCCGGCAAAGTTGGCCGGGGAAGCAGCAATGTGCTCCTCAGGGTTGAAGGCAAACCGGTCCAAAACCACCAGCCGGCCCGCCACCAGCACCCGTAATTCGGAATGAAATGAGGTGAAGGCGAACCGCTCGCCCTGGTCCATGCGGCCGGAGTGGAACCAGTCGACCAGCAGCAGCACGGACGACGGCTGCAAGCGCCACTCCTGCGTCTGGCGGTAGCGGCTTTCGGCCTGCGGCACCACCGGGTCGGGAAAGACCACGGCCAGGGCGTCTTCGCCCAGCGCACCCACCGTGTGCTGCTCGGCTACGGCCCCGTCGATGGACCGAAAAACGCGGGTGCTGGCCTGCGTGCTGAGCACCAGCCGCGCCCCCGCCCGTACCGACACGCGCAGCCGGATTATGTCGCCCGCCACCAGGCCGCCGCCGTAGCTGCTCAGCACCACGTGGCAGGCGTGGCCGGCGGCGGGGTTGAAAACCTTCAGCGGCTGCAGATTTTTGCACGCTGTGAGCCGCGAGCGGCCGCGCACCTGCACCACTTCCAGCGTGCTCCATTCCGTCGGTTCATTCATGCGGGCCGAGGGGGTGAGTCAATGGCAACGGTGAAAAGGCATAAGCAGGGCTGGAAAGCAGTCCTGCGAAGTACGGTGCTGGCCTCTGAAAACCAACCCCCGGCGCGGGGATAACGGCCGGGCCACAAACGACCGGAGCGCCCTGGCCGGTGCCCCGCGGCAATAGGTTGTGGCGGGTTGCGTTTTGAAGTCGCGGCGAACCGGTATTTTAGGGCTTCTTCCGCGCTTGGCCCATGCAGAACTACTACCGTATTTTAGGCGTGGGCCGCCTGGCCACGGATGGTGAGATTGAGCAGGCGTACGCGCGGCAGCGGGCTCGTTTCAAGCGCCTAGCGGCCACCGACCGGGCCTTGCCCCTGCGTGAATTTGCTCGCAAAACGGCCTGTTGATAGTCGTGTCTGCGGCCTTGGTGTAGCTTTCCCTCAAGCTTGACCCAAAAATGATGGCTAAACAGCGAAGCAGTAGATTTGGGATATGACTACGGTACGCTTTTATATCATCTCAGTGCTGCTGCTGCTTGCTTTGCCGGGCAGGGCCCAAGGCTGGGAGGTGCTCCCGAAGTACGCATTCGGGAAAGGGGGGCGGGCGCAAGTACGGCGCATTATACTTTGCGAAGCGTACGGAAAGCCTTCGGCGGGCTTTACACGGTTGCGTGACAGTACTACAATCGAAGAACTGGTGAAACTGAGCCGCCGCCAGAACCCCGCTATGCAGCTTTATGCCGCCATGGCGCTGGCTGACCGGCATTATCCAGCACTACACAAGGTATTTGGCCAACTAATTCGCAAAGACAAGCCAATCAGTTACCAGTACCAGGCAGGGGGGAGCAATCGGGTCAATTACCTCCACGCCTCTGAGCAGTTGTACCACCGCATCCGCTACGCCGAAGCCGCAGCCCGGTCGGTTCGGCAGCCAGCTTTCATTACCCCGGCTGATAGCCTCCTCTATTATACAATCTTACACCGAATGGATAGTACTGCACTGCGTTTGGCAAACGCAGGAGCGCATGTGCATTACACTCTGTTAGAAAACTGTCTGGAAGAGAATGAGGCTTATCCGGGCGCTTACGCGGATGTGAGCTTATTGTGCCGGGCCGCAGACCCGCAGAAGGCCAAAAACAGCGGCTACGCGACTGCGTTGGCAGCCTACTGCCGCGAGCAGGATATTCCCTTGCTGCTTTCTTTCGACAGCAACGCATTTGCCGCCATTGCAAAATTCCCACACCCGGCTTTTTGGCCGTTGATTGAAAAGTACAGGTTTACGGAAACCGGACTAAGCAGCTTTGACTACTATCAGGCCATTGCAGCTTTCAACAATGGGCACGCTACCCAACTCCTCGATAGTATTGTGCGGTCCGGCTTCCGTTATAGAAATGAGGCTAGCAATATGGCGACTGTGTTACGGAACGCATCATTATTAACCTTCCGGCCGGTAGTCGAAAAGCTCTGGGTGCTACATCACACTACCCGGCCTGAATTCGTAGCTCAGTTAATTCAACAGAACCCCCGGCAAGCCGCTAAAATATTTGCGGATGGTTTTCTGACTTATAAAGTCGATGAACAAGGTGACTTTGGTCCCAGCTACGAACGAGGAACTGACTCAGTTGTTACTAGCATGTTGCGAACCATTTGGCAGCAGGATAGTGCCGACTTGCACCTGGTAGCGCGGCACGGCGTTAAGGTGTTCAACTGGACGGAACTAACGGCCCTATGCCAGCTTGATAAGCGTTACGGCTTTCCGTGGCTTAAGCCGCTGCTGCTTGCGGAGCTGCGCGCTACCCACAAGCCGTATGCTCAGTATAAATTAGTTGGTGTGTTGCTCAGTTACCAAGAAGTAGCCATTACCGGTCTGGTAAAACAAGCGTTGACTGAAAACGAAATTTGCCATACTTTCGATGATACCTGGTGCAAATTTACGCGTGCGCAGTTGGAGCAATTGAACGCATCGGAGCTGCCCAAGAAGTAGCGTAAAATACTGCTGTAGCTTTCATTGTCTGGAATAGACACGCCATTGGAATAGCCACACTCGTTATTTGTCAGCGCGTTCCATTCAGAATAGTAGACAAATTTAGCCGTGTACTGAAATAGGAGCCAGTCCGTATTTTAGGGCCTTCTCGCAATTGGTTTATGCAGAATTATTACCGCATTCTGGGCGTGGCCCCCTCGGCTACCGCTGCTCAGATTGAGCAGGCGTACGCGCGGGAGCGGGCCCGGCTCAAGCGCCTCGCAGCCACCGACCGGGCCATGAAAGCCCGGCTGGCCGAGCTAGAAACCGGGTTTGACATTCTCGGCAACCCCCGCCGGCGCATGGCCTACGACCTGCTGCTGGCCCAGGAGCCCGGAGATGCCACGCTGCCCGCTCGGCCCGACGACCGGTTGCTTCAATACGCCCGCGTGGGCCGCCGCCTCAACGCGGCCCTGCTGCTTGGCTGCCTGGTGCTGGCGCTCGACTGGGCCCTGCCCCAGCGCGAATTTGCCCGCGAAACCGTGCGCTCCCGCACGCCGGTGGCCGTGTCCTCCTCGCTCTCCGACCCGCAGATTGCCTACCGGGTGCATACCGCGCACACTACGTTCCGGCTGCCCAGCAGCATTGGGCATCGGGTGCGCGAAAACCAGCAAATCATCGTTTGGAAGACGCCCTTGCTGGGCGTGGTGCAGATGGTGAGCTCGCCGGATTCTCCCGATGGTCCGGCGCCTTTTCGGCCCCACGGCGGCGGCATCTACGGCGCGTTTGCGCTGCTGCCGCTACTGCTGGGCCTGGTGGCGGGCGTGGGTGTGTGGCCCGGCCGCGCGCCCGAAACCGTGGTGAATACTGCGGCCGTAAGCGGGCTGCTGGCGGTACTGGTGCTGGTGGTGCTGCTCTGGTTTTAGCCGCCGGGGCAAACATTGCCGCCCTTTTGGAGTAGTGTTGTCCGGTAATAGCTGCCGCCGGCCCCACGGGTTGGTTTCGGCCGCGTTAGCAGCTGTTCAAAAGTAAATGGGTTGTCAGTTGTTAGTCAGTTAATTGTCTCAGGAATAAAAACTGGCAACTGCTAGCCAATAACTTAACGTTCTCTTTTTGATTTTATGGATTTGACTTCCCCTCGTTCCGAAAACGTGTTTTTTGATGCTGCCCGCCGTGGGGATGTAGCCACCTTGCGGGAACTGCTGGCCACCGGCCTCGACGTGAACGTGACCAACGAAAAAGGCTTTTCGGCCTTGGTACTGTCCGCTTACGAAAACCACCTCGCCGCCGTCCAATTCCTGCTCGAAGCCGGCGCCGACCCCAACGGGCAGGACCTGAGCGGCAACACCGCCCTGATGGGCGTCGGCTTTAAGGGCTACCTCGAAATGGCCCACCTTCTCATCCAACACGGCGCCAGCCTCGACCACCAAAATACCACTGGCAGCACCGCCCTCATGTTTGCCGCCATGTTTGGGCGCAACAACCTCGTGCAGCTCCTACTCGAAGCCGGCGCTGACCGAACCATTGCCGATGCCCGCGGCTTCACGGCCGGCGGCCTGGCCCTGCAGAAGGGCAACGACGGGGCCCTCGCCCTGCTCTCGTAAAGCAAGGTCTTGCCCAAGCCGCTGCCCGTAGCAGGCCCGGCGCCGGCTTTTTTACCAAGGCCGAATTATTTCCGCAGCCAAGCATCAGCTTCGGTATCGGTAGCGAAAAACGCATAGCTCAACTGTTTTTTGAGACTGGTGCCCACGGCGCGGGCGGCTAGCCGGCTGAGCGGGGTGGCCGCCTCCACGATGGCACAGAGGCTAAAGCTCACCTCGGCCACCGCGCGCGGAATCCAGTTTTGAACAAGCCATTCCTGCACGTCGGTAGGCATGGGCGGGCGTTGGTTGTGCACCGACATCAGGGCCGTACTCCGGTGGTGGTGCATGGCCCGGAGCACGTGCTCGTAGATGGCGCGCAGCTCCGTAGCCGAAGCCGCCACTGGCTGCCAATCGAGCCGCACGTAGCCCGCCGGCGCGTAGGAAATGATAGCGGCTACGTTGCTGAAATAATGTACGGTTGGAATCACAAAGCGAAGATAAGCCAACGACCCATGCCCACCCTGCCGCCTGCTTAGCAACTTACTTTGCCGCATGCGCAGCATTTCGTTCAACCCGGCCATGCTGGCGGCCGTGCAAGCCGGCCGCAAAACCGTAACCCGCCGCCGCCTGCCCGCCGACTCCCCCATGCAACAGCAGCCGGACCGGTATCGGCTCGTGGGGCTCAGCGCACAGGGGGCGCTGTTTGAAGACCAGCACACAACCCCGGCCACGCGGCTGCCCCCGGTGCCGCTGCCCTTCGGCGCGGCTGGCGAAATGCTCCGCGTGCAGGAAGCTCCGTCGCTTGTGTTGCAAATCGTTAGCGTGCGTGCCGAGCAGGTGCGCTGCCTCAGCGCCACCGACGCCGGGGCCGAAGGCATTCGGGTCAGGTCGGAACCCGGCCCGCCGCAATGGGGCGGAGTTGAGCCCCACGCCGTCCAGCCCGACATATTTTACTGGTACGACAGCCCCATCGCCGCCTTTCGGGGGCTGCTCGATTCCATTTACCCCAGCGCCTGGACCCGCAACGAGTGGGTGTGGGTAATCGAGTTTGCGTGCCGGTAGCGGTGGCTGGAGCTACCCCAGCCACAGGGCTGCCAGTGCCAGCAGGGCCGGCAGCGTTTGCACCAGCAGGTTGCGCGCACCCGCCGTGGCCGCGCATAAATACCCGCCACTGCCACGCAGCCCAGGAAAAAGCTGCCCACGTGGCGGTGCCAGGCCGGGTCCGATATCAGCAGCGCCCAAATGAGTCCGGCCGCCAGAAACCCGTTGTACTACCCCTGGTTGGCCGCCAGTACCTTGGTGGGCTCAAACAGCTCGGGCCGCAGCGAGCGGAAGGTTTTGGGCCCGCGCGTGGTCCAGACAAACATCTCCAGCCACAGGATGTAGCGGTGAATAAGCGCCACGAGGGCAATGAGAAGCTGGGCCAGCAGGTGCACAGCGGCAAGAAAAAGCTGGAGCGTCTAACTTACTGATTTCCAATTTATAAAGATATGTATGGAAAAAATGCGGTTACGTAAGAGGCCCGTCGCGCGGGGAGAAGGAATGATGACTTTTTGTGCCCGTCGTATTACTTGAGTTTAAAAGGGCGCAAATATTTTTCGGCTTCATCCCACTTGTCCCACCTTGCTCTTAAATCAGCGGTAGGGTCTTTGTTGGCAACATCGCCTCCAAGCACTATGACCTGCGGACGGCACTGTGCCATGCGTGTTGCTATAGTGTCCCCCACGGAAAATGGTACACCACCGTCAATATCCAACACCCGCAGTTTGGGGAATTGACAAAAATCAAGGGGCACCGTTTCAAACTTATTGAACCGATAAAATTCACCGCCGCCCCGGCCCTGGAGGTGCAGGAAGCCGCCGGCTGGCAGGCGTTTGAGATGAAGCTTGTATTTCAGCGCGGGGCGATAAAACCACAGGTTGCGCAGTTTCATGCCAACTAAAAGTACTTCGGCATTTTGCAGGCGATATAAAGAGTTTGGGAGACTGCTTAAGTTCTGGCCACGCAAGTCAAGAACCCGCACGTTATCCGGTTGCCGCATGGCCAAGGCCACATTAGTGTATACGCCCCGGCGCTGTGCCTGCGCCCCCATGCACTGCCAGCAACTCAATAGTAAAAGAAAGAGCTTCAGGAAGCGGTGCATTTTTGGCTGAGTTGGTCTTAACACATTAATTTACTTTTCAGGTGCGCAGCGATGACCGGGCATGACCCTTAAAGAAACCGGCGATTCAACCGGCAACTAAGCCCGAATCTCCCTACTTACCCCGGTGCCGGCCGCTCAGCAGCTTGGGCACGCTGCGCAGCAACAGCCAGGCAATGGCGCCGCTCACCGCCACCAGCGGCACCACCGACGACCGGATGGGCCGGAAGCGACTGCGGCCCTCCCGCAACTCGATGTAGCCCACGGGCGTGAGCGACACGCCCGCCCCTGCTCCCAGACCCGAGCCTGCGGTTTCGCCCGCCTGGGTGCCGCCGCCCCCGCTGCCACCAAAGCCGTAGCGCACCCGCGCCACCGGAATGACTGTGATGCCCTCGCGCTCGATGGGATTGCCGTATACTGTTTGGGCCGTGGCGGAGGCGCTGAGCTGCTGGCCCAGGCGTTCGAGCAGCGAAAGCGCCGGGGTTTCGGCGGCAGATGGGGTTTCCATGGGATGAAGAAAGAGGGGGAGTGGTTAGATTTTTGCCAGAATCTCCTGCGCGGCCGTGGCGATGACCGTGCCCGGACCGTACACGCCCGCCACGCCGGCATCGTAGAGAAACTGGTAATCCTGGGCCGGAATCACGCCGCCGGCTATCACCAGAATGTCCTCGCGGCCGAACTGCTTGAGTTCTGTGAGAAGCTGCGGAAGGAGGGTTTTGTGGCCGGCGGCGAGGCTGCTCACGCCTACTACGTGCACGTCGTTGTCGGCCGCTTGGCGGGCTACTTCGGCGGGCGTTTGGAAGAGCGGGGCAATGTCGACGTCGAAGCCCACGTCGGCGAAGCTGGTGGCGATGATTTTGGCGCCGCGGTCGTGGCCGTCCTGGCCCATTTTGGCCACCAGCATACGCGGGCGGCGGCCTTCGCGGGCGGCAAAAGCCTCGGCGGCCGCGCGGGCTGCCTCAAAGGCTTCGTTGTGGTGCATTTCCTGGGAGTACACGCCCGACACGGTGCGCGTAGTGGCCTGGTGCCGGCCAAATTGAGCCTCCAACGCGTCCGATATTTCGCCCAGCGTGGCGCGGGCGCGGGCGGCAGTCACGGCCAGGGCCAGTAAGTTGGTGGAGTTAAAAGTTAAAAGGGAAGAGTTAAGAGTTGACTCAGCAGTTACTTCTGTTTCCTCAATTTTTAACTCTGCACTTTTAACTTTTAACTTATCCAATTCTTCGATGCGTACCCCGGCCGCCTCCGTAATCGCGGCCAGGGCCACTTTCACGGCCACGTTGTCGCGGCTGGCGCGGATGGTTTTCAGGCGGGCAATCTGGCTTTCGCGCACCGCGTCGTTGTCGATGTCGAGCACTTCGACCTCGGTTTTTTCGGTGGTCTGGTACTTGTTCACGCCCACGATGGTTTCCCGGCCGCCATCGATGCGGGCCTGCTTGCGGGCGGCGGCTTCCTCAATGCGCAGCTTGGGCAGGCCGGTTTCGATGGCCTTGGCCATGCCGCCCAACTCCTCCACTTCCTGAATCAGCGCCCAGGCCTTGTCGGCCAGCTCGTGGGTGAGGGATTCTACGTAGTAGGAGCCGCCCCAGGGGTCTACCACTTTGGTCACGTCGGTTTCGTGCTGGAGGTAGAGCTGGGTGTTGCGGGCAATGCGGGCCGAGAAATCGGTGGGCAGGGCAATGGCCTCGTCCAGGGCGTTGGTGTGCAGGCTTTGGGTGCCGCCGAGCACGGCCGCCAGCGCCTCAATGGCGGTGCGGGCCACGTTGTTGTAGGGGTCCTGCTCCGTCAGCGAGTAGCCCGACGTCTGGCAGTGCGTGCGCAGCGACAGACTTTTGGAGTTGGTGGGGTTGAACTGTTTGATGAGCTTGGCCCAGAGCAGGCGGCCGGCGCGCAACTTGGCAATTTCCATGAAGTGGTTCATGCCCACGGCCCAGAAAAAGCTCAGGCGCGGGGCAAACTCGTCAATCTTCATGCCCGCCGCCAGGCCGGCGCGCACGTATTCCAGGCCGTCGGCCAGGGTGTAGGCCAGCTCCAAATCTGCCGTGGCGCCGGCTTCCTGCATGTGGTAGCCCGAAATGGAAATTGAGTTGAACTTGGGCATGTGCGCCGCCGTGTAGCTGAAAATATCGGCGATGATGCGCATGCTCGGCGCGGGCGGGTAGATGTAGGTGTTGCGCACCATAAACTCCTTCAGAATGTCGTTCTGAATGGTGCCGGCCAGCTTTTCGGGGCTCACGCCCTGCTCCTCGGCCGCCACAATGTAGAAGGCCAGCACGGGCAGCACGGCCCCGTTCATGGTCATGCTCACCGACATTTGGTCGAGCGGAATCTGGTCGAACAGAATTTTCATGTCCTCCACCGAGTCGATGGCCACCCCGGCCTTGCCCACGTCGCCCTGCACGCGGGGGTGGTCCGAGTCATAGCCCCGGTGCGTGGCCAAATCAAAGGCCACGCTCAGGCCCTTTTGCCCACCGGCCAGGTTGCGACGGTAAAAAGCGTTGCTGGCCTCGGCCGTGGAAAAGCCTGCGTACTGCCGAATGGTCCACGGGCTCTGCACGTACATGCTGGCGTAGGGCCCGCGCAAATACGGCGCCTGCCCCGCGCCAAAGCCCAAATGGTCGAGCCCGGTCACATCGGCCGGCGTGTACACGGGCTTGATGGCGATGCCTTCCGGCGTGGACGTCGTGGCCGTATCCGGCGCGGCGGCGGCAGCGGGCGCGCCGGCGGCATTGTAGGGAATCGTGGAAAAATCGGGCTTCATTAGTAGTGGTTAATGGTTAGCGGTTAGTGGTTAATGGCATTTCGTTGACGAGCAGTTTGGTAGCATTAACCACTAACCGCTAATCATTAACCACTAAAAAACTCACCGGCCCTGAATGCGGTCCAGCACTTGTTCGGTAGTGTAGCCCTGCACCTTCATTTCCTGAAAGCCAAACACCCGCACCGCTTCCTGCAGCGTGGGCATGTCGGAGCTGAGCAGGGCAGGCGGAACAAACACCTGCTTCTCCATCGGAATCTGGTAGATGAAGCGGGCGAAGCGCTGAAACTGCTCGGGCGTGGCGTACATAAGCGTGGCTTCCTCGGGCGACGAATACAGCAGCGACAGCGTACCGGCCGGGTGGCTGGCTGCTATTTCGGGCCGCTCATTGGGCAGCAGCATGCCCAGGAAGGTGTCCATAATCACCTGATTGGTGTTGGCGCCCAGCAGCACCACGGCCGCGCGCTTGCTTTTCTTCTCGCGGCGCTCGAAGTGCAGGGCCGTGGCCAGCCGCAGCACCTCGGTGGGGTAAGTAGCGCGGCTCACGTCGAAGCTGGCCGAGCGCAGCAGTTTCTTGGGGTGGAAGCTAAACTGCTCGCCACGGTTCTGGAAGCGGTTGGTGCCCACCACTACCTGCTGCCCGCCGGCAATGCGCCGGAAGGTTTCGGTGGCCACGGCCTTGATTTCCTCCAGCACCTGCGCCCGTACGGTGGGCAAGCTCCCAGCCGCCTCCATCCGCTGAAACAGCCCCCAGGCTTCCTGGGCCAGCAGGTCGGTCAGGGTTTCGAGGTAGTAGGAGCCGGCGGCGGGGTCGTGCACCCGGCCCAGTCCCGACTCCTCGCGCAGCAGTACCGGCAGGTTGCGCGCCAGCCGGCCCGAAAAGTCGTTGGTGTCGGCATAAAGACTATCAAATGGCGCCACTGACAC
>JAYSZD010000515.1:0-3833 GCA_043738185.1 Hymenobacter sp.
AAGCTCGCCGGCCCGCCGCCGCGACCCGGCCCGCATGGCCCGCGTGGCCGCCCTCGAAACCGCCCTGACCAACTACGTGGTGTCGGGCACCCCGCCCGGCGACGTGCCCAGCGCCATGACGCCCGAAACGGCCGACACCACGGCCACCGCCCCCACCGCCCTCGGCCCCGCCGAAGCGGCCGAAGCGCAAGCCGCCGCCGAAGGTGACGCAACTGAAACCAGCTCCGCGGCCCGGCCCGCCACGGGCCCCGGCAGCCTGCTGAACCAGTTTGCCGCGCCCCTGGCGCTGATTCTCGGCATTCTGAGCCTGGTGCTCTACGTGATGCTGCGCGTGACGCTGGGCCACTGGCGCCGCCAGCAACGCCGCGAAACCCTCACCGCCAAGCAGGCCGCTACCGCCGCTCAGGCCGCCGCCGCCGAAACCAGCGCCGCCGTGGCCGACTCCGTGGCCCGCATCAAGCGGGCCGAAGCCCTAGTGCTGGCCGCCACGCCCGACCCCGACACTTCGCCCGCGCCACCCGTGCCACCCGCACCGGACAAGCTCAGCCCCGCCCAACGCCTGGAGGTGGAGCGCCTGGTGAGCCAGCGCGTGGACGAGGAGTTGCGGTGGCTGCGGGCCAACCTGCCCGAACTGATTGCCGCGGCCATTGCCCAACCCGCCGCGGCGCCCGGTGCCGAACCCGCCGCTCCCGGTGCTACCAAAGCGGGGGCCGACGATGTTCAGCTGGATTAAAGCGCAGTTTTCAGCGGTGCCCCGCGCCCTGGCAATGCGTGGGCCAATAGAACGGTTCGCGCAGCAGCGTGGTTTGGCTTGAACCTATGACGCCTGGCGCGTTGTGCAACTTGCCGACCCCGCTCAATCTCCGACTTACTCCTATGAAAGCTGCCATCCCGTTGCTGGCCGTAGTGGCCGCCCTGGCAGCCTGCCGGGCCACCACGAAACCCGAGCGCAACACGCTTCCCAGCAACCAGCCCCTCACCGAAATGACGAGTCCCGAACGCGGCGAACCCAGCCGCCGAACCGGGCTTGGCGTTCTCATTCCTGCCCCCGTGAAATACCCCGCTGCCCCCCGCGCCGACGTTGCCGACACCTACTTCGGCACCACCATTCCCGACCCCTACCGCTGGCTGGAGGCTCTCGATACGCCCGAAACCAACGCCTGGGTCACGGCTCAGAACGAAGTCACGTTTGGCTACCTGAGCCAGATTCCGTTTCGGGACAAAATCCGGACGCGGCTCACCAAAATGTGGAACTACGAGCGCTACGGCGTGCCCGAACAGGTGGGCGAGGAATTGATATTCAGCAAAAACGACGGCCTGCAAAACCAGGCCGTGCTCTACCGCCAGCGCGGCACCGAGGCGCCACAGGTGCTGCTCGACCCCAACAAGTTCTCGAAAGACGGCACCACGGCGCTGGCCGGCACCGAGTTCAGCAACGACCACCGCTACCTGGCCTACGCCACCAGCAGCGGCGGCTCGGACTGGCACAACGTGCGGATTCTGGACCTGAAGACCAGCCAGCTGCTGCCCGAAACCTTGAATTGGGTGAAAGTATCGGGCACGTCGTGGACCAAAAACGGCTTTTACTACAGCCGCTACGCCGCGCCCAAGGCCGACGAAAACAACCTGGCCGGCAAAAACGAGTTTCACCAGGTCTACTTCCACCGGCTAAACACGCCGCAGAGCGCCGACAAGCTGGTGTACGAGAACCCGAAAATGGCCCTGGGCTTCCGCATTGCCGGCGCCACCGAGGACGAGCGGTTTCTCACCCTCTACCTCACCGATGGCAAGTCGGACGGCAACCGCCTGCAAGTGCGCGACCTCACCGACCCGAAGCAGGCGGCCACCTGGACCACGCTAGTTGCCTCCTACGAATTCAACAACACCGTCGTCGGCAACGTGGGCGGCGAGGTCCTGGTGCTCACCAATTACGAAGCGCCCAACTACCGCGTCGTCCGCATCGACCCCAAAAAGCCGCAGGAAGCCAACTGGCGCGACGTGCTGCCCGAAAGCAAGAACAAGCTCGAAAGCGTGAGCCACGTGGGGGGCCGCCTCGTGGCCGGTTATCTGCACGATGCCAGCTCCCAGGTGCGGGTGTATTCGGAGCAGGGCGAGTTTCAGCACGAAGTGAAGCTGCCCGCCATTGGCACGGCCGCGGGTTTCGGCGGCCGGCGCGACGCGAAGGTGGTGTACTACGCCTTCACGTCCTTCACCTACCCCACCACAATTTATAAATACGACCTGGCCAGCAACACCAGCACCGTATTCCGCGCCCCCAAAGTGGATGTCAATCCGCAGGATTACGTGACCACGCAGGTGTTCTATCCGAGCAAGGACGGCACGAAGATTCCCATGTTCATCGTGCACAAAAAAGGCGTGGCGCTGAACGGCAAAAACCCGACCTACCTCTACGCCTACGGCGGATTCAACGTCTCGCTCACGCCCGGTTTCTCGGTGGCCCGCATGCTGTGGCTGGAAAACGGAGGCATCCTGGCCATCCCGAACCTGCGCGGCGGCGGCGAATACGGCGAAGCCTGGCACCAGGCCGGCATGACGCCCCACAAGCAAAACGTGTTCGACGACTTCATCGCCGCCGCCGAATACCTTAAGGCCAACCAGTACACCGATTACGACCACCTGGCCATTGCCGGCGGCTCGAACGGCGGCCTGCTCGTCGGCGCCACCATGAACCAGCGGCCCGACCTGTGTAAGGTGGCCCTGCCCGCCGTGGGCGTGATGGACATGCTGCGCTACCAGAAGTTCACCATCGGCTGGAACTGGGCCCCCGAGTACGGCACCTCCGATGACGAAGCGCAGTTTCGAAACCTGCTCGCGTTTTCGCCCCTGCACAACCTGCGGCCCGACACCAGCTACCCCGCCACCCTCATTACCACCGCCGACCACGACGACCGGGTGGTGCCCGCGCACTCCTTCAAGTTCGCCGCCGCCCTGCAGGCCATCAACGACGGCCCCAACCCCACCCTCATTCGCATCGACGTGAACGCCGGCCACGGCGCCGGCAAAAGCACCCAGCTGCAAATCGCCGAATGGGCCGACGTGTGGAGCTTCTGCTACGCCAACATGGGCGTGACGCCGGAAATAAAGCAGGCAGGCTGAAGGACCCTAAGCCTCAACAGTTAGTTCACCTAAACAATAAATCTGTCATCCTGAGCCTGCGAAGGACCTTATAACGCCTGAAAAGACGGGCGTGCAAGCGGGATAAAGTCCTTCGCAGGCTCAGGATGACAGACGCACTAACTTTTCTAACCAGCTTCAATGCACCTGCCTTTCCCTCATGGAAATTGGAATCAGCTCTTTCGGAGAAGTCGCACCTGCGCACGTACCCGGCCACGACACCCGTGCCGCCCAGCGCATGCAGGAGCTGCTGGCCCTGGCCCGGCGGGCCGATGAAGTCGGCCTCGACGTGCTGGCCTTGGGCGAGCACCACCGGGCCGATTTTATCATCTCGGCGCCCGAGGTGATTCTCGCGGCGGTAGCGGCGGTCACGCAGCGCATCCGCCTGTCCAGTGCCGTCACAGTGCTGAGCTCAGCCGACCCGGTGCGCGTGTTCCAGAATTTTGCGACCGTGGACCTGATTTCGAGAGGCCGCGCTGAAATTCTGGCCGGGCGCGGCTCCTTCATCGAATCCTACCCACTGTTCGGATACGACCTGAACGACTACGACGAGCTGTTTGTCGAAAAGCTGACGCTGCTGCTCCAAATCAACGAAAACGAAGTGGTTTCCTGGCAGGGCCAGCACCGCGCCGCCCTGGCCGGCCAAGGCGTGTACCCGCGCCCCGCGCAACCCAAGCTGCCCGTTTGGATAGGCATCG
>JAYSZD010000516.1:0-1580 GCA_043738185.1 Hymenobacter sp.
TACTCTTGTTTGGCCTGCTGTTTCTGGCTGCGGAGGTGATATTTATTCCCGGCACTACGATAGTGGGCCTGGTGGGATTTGTGCTACTGGCGGTGGGCATCTGGATGGGCTACCGCGACCTGGGCACGCCGCTGGGCCACTACGCGCTAGTGACGGTGTCGCTGGTAGCCGGCCTGATTGTTTACGTGGGGTTACGGCCTAAAAACATGGCCCGGGTAGCCCTGACCAGTGTCAACGATACGTCGGTAGACGATGCGCGCCGTGCCGACATGCCGCCCGGCACCGTGGGCCGCACGCTGTCGGCGTTGCGGCCGGCCGGTACTGTGCTGTTTGGTACCGAGCGGCGGGAAGTGGCTACGCGGGGCGAGTTTGTGGCTGCGGGCAGCGATGTGCGCGTGCTGGCCATCGAGCAAAACCGCATTGTGGTGGCCGCTGCGTAGTACGCGTCTGCAACTGACCTCTGGCTCAGCAATCGGCTTTTCTCAATAGCCGATACCAAGCGTACTGCAAAAAACCTCACTACCTTACGGCATGAATTTTCCTGTATTTCCTGTTGTCATCGCAGCCGTTGTGCTGTTGGTGTTCCTTTACTTTTTTCCGATTAGCCTTTGGGTCACGGCTATTTTCTCGGGGGTACGGGTGAGTTTGTTTCAACTGGCTTTCATGCGCGTTCGGAAAGTGCCGCCGTCCCTGATTGTCAATTCGATGATTACGTCTACTAAAGCGGGCCTGCAGCTCACGGCCAACGACCTGGAAACCCACTTTCTGGCCG
This sequence comes from Hymenobacter sp., assembly GCA_043738185.1. Taxonomy (GTDB): domain Bacteria; phylum Bacteroidota; class Bacteroidia; order Cytophagales; family Hymenobacteraceae; genus Hymenobacter. The sequence continues at coordinate 773 of JAYSZD010000516.1, forward strand.
GCGGCAACGTGCCCAGCGTCATCAAAGCGCTGATTTCGGCGGATAAGGCCAATATTCCGCTCACTTTCAAGCAGGCCACCGCCATCGACCTGGCCGGCCGGAATGTGTTTGAGGCCGTGACCACCAGCGTAAATCCCAAGGTGATTAATACGCCCAACGTGGCGGCTGTGTCGCAGGACGGCATTCAGCTCATCGTGATTGCCCGCGTTACGGTGCGGGCCAACATCTCGCAACTCGTGGGCGGTGCCGGCGAGGAAACCATTCTGGCGCGGGTAGGCGAAGGCATCGTGAGTACCATCGGCTCGTCGAAATCGCACAAGGAAGTATTGGAAAATCCCGATAAGATTTCCAAGCTCGTTCTTTCTAAGGGTCTCGATGCCGGTACGGCCTTCGAAATTCTATCCATCGACATCGCCGACGTAGACATCGGCGAGAACATTGGTGCCAAGCTGCAGATGGACCAGGCCGCGGCCGACCTTCGCGTAGCCGAAGCCCGGGCCGAAGAGCGGCGTGCCATGGCCGTGGCCGTGGAGCAGGAAAACCGCGCCAAAACCCAGGAGGCCAAAGCCCGCGTGGTCGAAGCCGAAGCCGAAATCCCTAAGGCCATCGCCGAAGCTTTCCGCAGCGGCAACCTGGGCATTATGGATTACTACAAAATGCGCAACGTGCAGGCCGATACCGACATGCGCGACTCCATTGCCAACCCCGGCGGCCAAAACAGCAGCAGCAAGCCCGGAAGAGACGAGGGACGCCTGTCATAGCCTCACCCCCCGGCCCCCTCTCCCGTGGAGAGGGGGAGCCTGACGAT
>JAYSZD010000517.1:0-3831 GCA_043738185.1 Hymenobacter sp.
ACCGGTACGCCCGTGCCCGGCGGCCTGGAGTATGAAGAGGCCACGTACCTGATTCGCTCCATCGTGCGGGCTGGCATTACCATCATCGGCTGCGACCTCAACGAAGTGGCGCCCGGCGACAGCGACTGGAACGGCATCGTGGGCGCCCGCCTGCTCTACCAACTTTGCAACTGGATGGCCGTATCCCAAGGCCGCCTCGCTGCCAAGGGCATGGAGGTCGCGGAGTAATCTTTTCTCACTTCAAAACTCTTTCGCATGCTCGGTTTTATCCTCAAGTTCATCCTCACGGCCCTCTTGGTGTACGGCCTCAGCATGGTGCTGCCCGGCGTGGTGCTGAGTGGTTTTGGGGGCGCGGCTATTTTGGTACTGGTGCTCGGCGTGTTAAACGCGGTAGTGAAGCCTATTCTCAAGATTCTGGGCTTCCCCATCACGGTGCTCACGCTGGGCCTGTTTCTGCTGGTCATCAACGTCATTATAGTCAAGCTGGCCGATTTTCTGATGAGTAGCTTCGATGTGGACGGCCTGCTCAATGCGTTGCTGTTCAGCATTGCATTGTCCATTGTCAATGCCGTGGTTGACTTAGTGGTTGACTAAATCGAATTCACCAGTTGGCTAACGAAAAAGCGCCGCTACTGAAATTTCAGTAGCGGCGCTTTTATTATCTGGCGACGTGAAAAGTGATATTGTCAGAAGAATAAAACCCAATTAGTGCGACCCTTAATCAATCCTGCTCATAATCATATTCATCGCCATGCCTTGATAGTCAGCTTTTAGAATAAGTTGGGCAGGCGTGATTTTTAAAATGGTTTGTTTCTGCTTTCCGTCCCTATCATCGGTAATTAAGCTCATGCTCTTGTGGATATAAGCCCATTTGCCTGCAAATCTTTGACCTTCATCAGCCTCGATTAGCGTACCATCACTGTTAAAGGTAACCGTGGCCTCTCCCATTTCCGGAGGAAGCTTCATGCGTTTTCCACTCGCTTCCATGTGAGTCAGTTTCCATCTATGACAAAGCATCATTTTGACTTCGCGTTCCGTTTTTTGCGGCAGTTTAGGTTGCCCATACGCCGTAAATGATAATGGAATCAGAAGGCACAAAAAAGATACTAAGAGGAATTTACTCATAACCAAAGGTTTCGTGCGGTTGAAGAAGTTGGGCGTATACTATTCCAAATATGGCCGTTTCCTTTGTTTAAGAAGAGCTCACTGCATTATAGCGAGTGACTTGTCGTTGATAGCCTTCCTCTAAACCCGCTGGATATCCGCACCCAGCGCGTTCAACCGCTGGTCGATGAACTGGTAGCCGCGGTCAATCTGCTCCACGTTGAGGATGGTGCTGGTGCCCTCGGCCGACAGGGCGGCGATGAGCAAGGCCACGCCGGCCCGGATGTCGGGCGAGGTCATGGTGATGCCGTTCAGGCGCTTGGTGTGGTCGAGGCCGATGACGGTGGCGCGGTGTGGGTCGCAGAGAATAATCTGAGCGCCCATGTCGATGAGCTTGTCCACGAAGAACAGGCGGCTCTCGAACATCTTCTGGTGAATCAAGACCGTGCCTTTGGCCTGGCAAGCGACCACCAGCACGATGCTGAGCAGGTCGGGGGTGAAGCCGGGCCAAGTGTGGTCGCTCACCGTGAGGATGGAACCGTCCAAGTACGTGGCGATTTCGTAGTGCGGCTGGGCCGGAATGTGAATGTCGTCGCCCCGGAACTCCAGTTGGATGCCCAGCTTGCGGAAGGTATCCGGGATGAGCCCCAGCTCGGGAATCTGGCAGTTTTTGATGGTGATTTCGGAGCCCGTCATGGCCGCCAGGCCGATGAAAGAGCCGATTTCAATCATGTCGGGCAGCATGCGGTGTTCGGTGCCGCCCAGGCTTTGCACGCCCTCAATGGTGAGCAGGTTCGACCCGATGCCCTGGATATTGGCGCCCATGCGCACCAGCATGCGGCAAAGCTGTTGCAGGTAGGGCTCGCAGGCAGCGTTGTAGATGGTGGTAGTGCCTTCGGCCAGCACGGCGGCCATCAGAATATTGGCGGTGCCGGTCACCGAGGCTTCGTCGAGCAGCATGTGCGTGCCCTTCAGCTTGCCGTCCACCTTGATGCGGTAGAAATCCAGACCTTCGAGGGTGAGCTTGCCGCCGAGTTTTTCGAGGCCTAGGAAATGGGTGTCCATGGGCCGGCGGCCAATTTTATCGCCGCCCGGCTTGGGCAGCTGGCAACGGCCGTAGCGCCCCAGCATCGGCCCCAGAATCATGACCGAACCCCGCAAGGAACCTGCCTGGGCCACAAATTCCGGCGTGTCCATGTAGTCGAGGTTCACGTTCTCGGCCTGGAAAATGTAGGTGTCGGTGGCCAGCTTGCCCACTTTCACGCCCAGGTCGCGCAGCAGCTCAATGAGCTTGTTGACGTCGCGGATGTCGGGAATGTTGCTGATGGTAACTGGTTCCGAGGTCAGCAATACCGCGCACAGAATCTGGAGGGCTTCGTTTTTGGCGCCCTGGGGCGTGATTTCACCGCGTAAGGCTTTGCCACCGCGTACTTCAAATGCAGCCATTTATTATGGAGCTGTTAGCTATTAGCTGTTGGCTGATAGCCACTGAAAAATGATTGCTGAGTAACCGGCGATGCCGGACTTAGCTAGCAGCCAACAGCTAATAGCTAACAGCTAAAAAAATTATTGAGGCGGCTGCTGGGGTTCCTGGCTGCGGCCTTTCTTGCGCTTCTTGCCGTTTTTATTGCCGAAGCCGTTGCCCCGGTTGTCGCGGTCGCGGCCTTCGCGGTTGTCGCGGCCCTCGCGCCGGTCGCGGCCTTCGCGCTGCTGGGGCTGGGGCACGATGAAGGGCTTGGTAGCACCCGTGCCGGTGGGCATCTCAAACAGGTTGTCGCTGTCCACCACCGCCGGGTCCAGCTTGAGCTGGCCGCCTGAGAGCTCGCCCAGATGCCGCAGAATGGTCACGTCTTTGGCGTTTTCCTTGTTGTGCTGCCGATACAGGAACTTCATGGTTCGGCCAATCTGCACGGTGGCCTGTTCGCGCTCGGCGGCGTCTTCCAGGGTCACGGCCTTGGCAATGAGGGCTTCTACGGCCACGCCGTAGGCGCGTAGTTTTGGGCCCTGGCGCGGGTAGGGGACGCGGGCGGGCTTTTCCGTACGCACGGTAAGGCTGCGGAGCGGTACCGGCGCCTCCAGCGTCACTTCCTCGCCAGCCATGGCGTGCAGGTGGTTCCAGAGGCGGGTTTGCACCTCCGGCAGCTCGCGCAAGGCTGGCTGCAGGCGCAGCATCAGCTGCACAATCTGACCGGCGCGCTTGGTGCGCTCGGCCACGTCCTCAATGTCTTTGAGGCCCAGAATGAGCTGGTACGTGCTGTGTCCGTATTCGCGCACCAGCAGTTGTAGGTGGAAGGGCAGGGTGGTGAGGTCAGTCATTCAATCGATGAAAAAATGCGCGCTAGGCGCTGCAATAGGGGCTAAAGATACTGGTAAAGGGCCTCATCGCGGCGGTTGCGAAGGTAGGTATTATGCCGAGCCCGGCCCACGCGCCCGCTCACACGACCCACGCGCCCGCTCACCCGGCCCGCGCGCTTACTCATACGGTCCGCGCGCCCGCTCATCTGGTTCACGCGCCTGCTCATACGGTCCGCGTGCCCGCTCATACGGCCCGCGCGCTTGCTCATACGGCCCGCGCGCTTGCCGCTAGTGCAGCCGCAGCTTGGCAAAACTCAGCAGCAGCACTTTCTCACCCACTTCCTCAAACTGAATGGTGGCTTTGGTAGTGCCCTGCTGCGTTTCGAGCGCACTCACCACGCCAAAGCCGAACTTGGCGTGCTCCACGCGCTG
>JAYSZD010000518.1:0-1578 GCA_043738185.1 Hymenobacter sp.
AATCGCGCTGCGGGCCCAGGCCCGCCTCACGGTGGGCAAAGACAGCCGGCTAACCATCGGCTCGGCAAGCCCCTACCAAACCACGGACGTCAATTGCTACGCCGGCACCTACCTCGTGGTCGAAGACGGGGCCACCCTCACCGTGGCGGCGAACTCTACGCTCAACATCTGGGAAGGCGCCACCCTGCTCGTGCGCAACGGCGGCAACGTGGTCGTGGACGGCGAGCTGCTCATTCGCGCGGGCGGCCATATTTGCATCGAGCAGGGCGGCAACGTCCGGCTCAGCGCCAGCAGCCGGATATACGTGGATGCCGGCGCGCGCATGGGCGTGCCGGCCGGCCTGGGCCTGCCCACCACCCTGGCCTGCACCAACGAAGTGGCCGCTTGCGGCCGGGTCGAAATCCTGAACAGCGGCGTGCGCAACACGGGCGGAAACAGCGAAGCCCTGCGCTTCGATGGCAACGACGTGGTGTCCATTCCCAACACCAACTCCTATGTCAACGAGCTGGGCCAGGCGTTTGGCATCGAAGCCTACCTGCGGGCCGATAACCTGGGCGCGGCCGGCGCCCAAACCATTTTTTCGAGCCGGCAATTTGCCTCCGGCGGCACGGGCACCTACAGCGGCGTCCTCTTCACCCTCTACGGGGGCCGGCTGCTGTTGCAGCTGGACGGCCGCAACTACTATTCCGACGGCACGATGCTGCCCAACGACAACGGCTGCCACCACGTGGCCGTGACCCGCGACGCCGCCAACCGGGTGCGCTTCTACATCGACGGCCGCGAATCGGCGTACTCCCCCACCACCGCCATTAGCGCGTTTAGCGCCAGCGCCCTCCACCTGGGGGCCGACAAACTATACGGCGCCTACGGCGAGCACTTCCAGGGCCTGCTGGGCGAGCTGCGGGTGTGGAATCAGTGGCGCAGCGGCGACCAGATTAAGCAGGCCTACACCCAGCGGCCGGTCGCCCCCCAGGCCGGGCTGGTGGCCTGCTACGACATGCAGGACCCCGCCGGCAGCCAGCGCTTGAGCGACCTGTCGGGCGTGGCGCAAAACGGACGCAACCCGGTGCCGGGCGTGTTGGGCGCCACGGCCAACGCCGGCCCCGACGACCCCACCTGGGTCGGCAGCTGCGCCCTGGCCTGCACCGTGCAGGGCAATTTCCGCACTGCCCCGCTCGCCTGGGCCGCCCCCGACTCCGCGGCCACCCCGCGCCCCGGCCGGCCCGCCCCCCCCTCCGACCGGGCCCTCACGGCCCTGAGCATCTCGCCCAACCCGGCCACCACCACGGCCACCCTGCATTTTGACCTGCTGCGCGCCGGCCCCGTACGGGTGTGGGTGCAGGACCTGGCCGGGGCCGAGCGGGCGCCCGTGCTGCAGACAACCGTCCTCGGAGCTGGGGTGCAGCACGTGCCGCTGCCCCTGCGGCAACTGCCGCCGGGCCTGTACCTGGTGCTGGTTCAAAGCCGGGACCAGCGCGAACACCTGCGCCTCGAAGTCCGGTAGCGAAGCCGGCCCCGCGCTTTCGCGGGCGGAGTGCCGGGCCGCTGGCCGCTCCGGCACTCCGCCCGAGACACGTC
>JAYSZD010000519.1:0-30108 GCA_043738185.1 Hymenobacter sp.
TCAATGCCATGAACTTACTTTTTCAAAGGAGAACCTTCGTTTTTCCGGGCTTGCTGGCGCTGCTGCTGGCCGGTCCCACGGCCGCCCTGGCCCAAAGCACGCTCACGGGCCAGTTGCTCGACCAGCAGACCCAGGCCGGGGTGAGCTTTGCCACGCTGGTGGTGAAAACCACCGAGCCAGCAGCCAGCGTGGTTGCCTCCACGCTGGCCGATGAGGAGGGGCGCTTCACCCTCAAGGGCCTCAAGCCCGGCAGCTACCAGCTCACGGTGCTCATGCTGAACTATGCGCCTCTAGTGCAAGCCCTCAACCTGACGGCTGGTGCGCCGCCCTTGGCGCTGGGCGTGCTGGGCCTGAAGCCCGCGGCCCAGGAGCTGGCCGAAGTGAAGGTGATAGGCCAGCGCCCGTTGCTGGAGCAAAAGCCCGACCGCATAACCATGAACGTGGCCCAGAGCGTGCTGGCCGCCGGCAACGACGGCTACAGTATCCTGGGCATGGCGCCCTCGGTGCAGCTGCGCGACGGCCGCCTCACCTTCCGGGGCAAAAGCAACGTGCTCATTTTACTGAACGGCAAGCGCCTGCCAGGGGCCAACCTGGAGAGCGTTCTGGCCAGCCTGCCCGGCGACCAGATTGAGCGCATTGAGCTGATTAGCAACCCTTCGGCCAAGTACGATGCCGATGCGTCGGGTGGCGTGATTGAGATTTATACCAAGCGGAGCGCCGAGGGGGGCTGGGCGGCCAACGTGGGCGGCAACCTCAGTCAGGGCTACCGGCCTGGCCAGGGCGTGAACGGCGGCCTACGGGCCAGCTCGGCCAAAATAGACTTTTCGGTGAATGGCAGCGTGAGCAACCGCGACGGCATCGAGCGGGGGTACGAGAACCGTACGTTCTTCGCGGGCCTCACGCCGGCCGGCACCCTGCGTCAGGAAAACGACTTCGAGACAACCATTCGCGATGGCAGCTTGGCCAGCAGTTTCAACTACCACTTCAACGACCGCAACACGGTGGGCGTGGACGTGCAGGGCGTGAAGTCAAGCATTGCCGCGACGGGACTTATCAACGCCGTGATTGCGGAGCCGGCCGGCGCCACCAACTCCGTGAGCCGCAACGACGGGAGCGTGGCCATCGACCTGCGCAGCTACAACCTGTTTTTCCGCCGCACCCTCGATAAGCAGGGTTCCAGCCTGCAGGCTACGGCCAACTACGCCCAGTTTATAAGCCGGCAGCAGCAGACTTTCGACCAGTTCCTGCAAGGAGCGCGCGACTCGGCGGGCACCGGCTCGGTGTTCCGCAACGCGGCGCCGGCCACCTACAACATCTACACCAGCGCGCTTGATTACACCAGGGTGCTGAGCCCCACCACCCGCCTCGAAGCCGGCCTGAAGTACACGAGCACCGACAACGAAAGCCGGCAGCAAGCCGAGCTGCTCAACGATGGCCAGTGGCAGCCGCTGGCCACCACACCCTTCTCGCGCCTAGGCTACCAGGAGCAAATCGGGGCCGGCTACGCCAGCCTCAACCGCAGCTACGGAAAGCTGACGCTGACCGCCGGGCTGCGGGCCGAGCAAACCCGCTACCGGGTGCAGGCGGGCGTCGATTCCAGCTACTTCAACCTGTTTCCGAACCTGCGGGCCGATTTCAAGGCCTCCCCCAACTACACGGCCTCGCTGGCCTACGCCCGCAACGTAAACCGCCCGGCGTATGAGAATCTGATTCCTTACGAGCTGTTTATCAACAACTACACTTCCCGCCAGGGCAACGCCCGGTTGCGGCCCGAGTACGCCAATACCTTTTCGTGGAATAACCTGTACCATGGCTTTGGCTTGCAGCTGGCCTACACCCAGACCACCAACGCCATCGCCTCGGCGTACCTCTACGACCCGGCCACGCTGCGCTTTGTGCTCACGCCCCAGAACTTTCGGGCGCGCCACCTGGGCACGGCCACCCTCACGGCTCCGGTGCAGGTGGCGAAGTGGTGGAGCATCAACAACTCCGCCAGTGTGCTGTATCAGCAGCTGAGCCTGCCCAACCCGACCGAAGACGAGGCCGTCTTCACCAAGCGCAAGTTGTACTTCACGGCCAGCACCGACCACACCTTCACGCTGGGCAAAGGCTGGACCGCGCAGGTCTACGGGGGCTACGGCTCGCCCTCGTTCAGCGGCCTGCTCGACTACGGCTCGTATTCCAACGTGCGGACGGCGGTGAAGAAATCCCTGCTCCAGAACAAAGCTTCGCTCAAGCTGGAGGTGATGGACATTTTCTACCAGGCCAACGTCGCCGTGTCGTCGAATGTGGTGCCCATCGTGACCGAGGGCATCAACCGCACCGACACCCGCCGGGTGCGCGCCTCCTTCACCTACAAGTTTGGCAAGACCAGCCTCAAAGGCCGCCAGGTGCAAACCAAGGCCAACGCCGAAGAATTGAACCGCCTGCGCTAATTCATCACCCGTCGCCTCCCCGTCTTCTTATGGAAACCCTGCTGCTCCCGCCGCCGCTGGCCACCACGCCCCTGACTGCCCTGCTGACCACCATCGCCGATTACCTGAACGCGCCGGAAGCCAAAACCCTGAGCACGTTTGGCGTGGCCTCGGGCAAGGGCGGCACCATCCTCTTCAACTGCCACTACGCAGCCTTTACCGGCGATACCACCTACTACGAGCGGGCCCTGGTCGAACTGGAAGAGGTGCTGGCCTCCCTCAACCCGCGCACCTACCGTGCCGATTTCAGCAGCAACTACTACCAGGAGCTGGCCGAGCTGGGCACCTTGCTCGTATACCTCACCAGCCACGGCCACCTCGACTGGGACGCCGAACCGCTGCTGCAGCAGTTCGACAGCTTGCTCGAAGACCGGCTGCGCGAGCACCTGGCCGCCCGCAATTTCGAGCGCACCAGCGGCGCGCTGAGCTGCGGCACGTACTTCCTGCGCCGCCTGCCACGCTCGGAGGGCGCCCGGCTTTTGCTGGAAGAGCTGCTTGAGGCCCTGGTGCAGGTGCGCCAGGGCGACGAAGTCAGCGGCTATTACTGGCTGTGCCTCGTGGTGGCGGAGCCCCGGGCCTACACCGGCTTCTCGCACGGCAGCGCCATGATACTGAGCTTCCTGGCCGACCTGCACGACGCGGGCATTCGGCCCGACACCTGCGCCGAGCTGCTGCGCCACGGCACGACCTGGCTGCTGGCCGCCCGCATCGACCCCGACCAGTTCCTGTCGTCGTTTCCGCTGTGGGCCGGCAAAACGGACTACACCAACAACCTCTGCCTCATCTACGGCGACCTGGGCACGGCCTATGGCCTGCTGCGGGCCGCGGCCACGCTGGCCGACGACGATGCCCGGCAGGCCGCCATTGCGGCGGTGCGCCGCACGCTGCCCCGCCGCAGCGTGGCCCAAACGCACCTTCAGGACGCCTCGGTGTTCTACGGCGCGGCCGGGACCTACCTGCTCTACGACGCCATTTACCGGCAAACGCAGGTGCCCGAGTTTGCCGAAGCCGCCGATTACTGGCTGGCGCGCATTCCCGGCCTGGCCACCCAGGCCAACGAGTACCTGGGCTTTTCGCCCCAGTTCTACGCCCACTACCCGGCGGCCCAGCTCGGGCTGAGCTTCGGGGTGGTAGGCATTGGCCTGACGCTGCTGCAAGCGCAGTCAGGCGGGCGCTATGCCCTCACCAACTTCATCGGCTTGTCTTGATTGTTCGCCTTTTAACTCCTTCCCGCCATGATGCCGCTCAGCTTTCCGCACTACCGCCAACACGACGTCATGGACTGCGGCCCTACTTGCCTGCAGATAATCAGCAAGTTCTATGGCAAGCTGTTCAATATTGAGAAAATCCGTCAATCCAGTCAGATTGGCAAGACCGGCGTGTCGCTGCTGGGCATCAGCAAGGCGGCCGAAAGGCTTGGCATCAAGGCGCTGGGCGGCAGCATGACCTTTGACAAGCTGGTGCAGCAGGCGCATTTGCCCTGCATCATACACTGGCGCAAAAACCACTTTGTGGTGCTCTACAAGATAAAGCGCGGTAAAGTCTACATCTCGGACCCGGCCAGTGGCCTGCACACGTTTTCCAAGGAGGAATTCCTGCAGAACTGGGCCTACACCTCGGGCCAAAGCCAGGCCACCGGCATCGTGATGCTGCTTCAGCCCACGCCGGCGTTTTACCAGGCCGAGGACGACCACCCGTCGGCCCGCGTGGGCATCGGGCAGCTGCTGCGCCACGTGTGGCACTACCAGGCGCTGCTGGGCCAGCTGCTGGCCGGCCTGGTGGTGGGCTCGCTCATTCAGCTGGCGCTGCCGCTGCTCACCAAGGGCCTGGTCGATGTGGGCATCAAGGGCCACGACCTCAACTTCGTGTACATCATCCTGTTCGGGCAACTGCTCATCACGGCGGGCCAGACGTCGGTGGAGCTGATTCGGGGCTGGATACTGCTCCACATCACGGCCCGGGTGAACGTGGCGGTGCTCTCCGAATTCCTGCACAAGCTGCTGCGGCTGCCGCTCTCCTTCTTTGACACCAAGCTGACCAGCGACATCCTGCAGCGCATCGAAGACCACAACCGAATTGAAGCGCTGCTCACCGGCAACTCGCTCAACACGCTGTTTTCGATGCTGACCTTCAGCATGTTCGGGGTGGTGCTGTATACCTACAGCCCCCTTATCTGCGGCATTTTGCTGGGCGGCAGCGTGCTGTATTTCGGGTGGAGCCACCTGTTTTTGTCCAAGCGCAAAATGCTGGACTTCAAACGCTTTGGCATTGCCGCTCAGAACCGGGCCAAGGTGTTGCAGCTCATCAACGGCGTGTACGAGATAAAAATCAACGACTGCGGCGTGCAGAAGGTGTGGGAGTGGGAAAGCATTCAAGCCAAGCTCTTCCACCTCAACGTGCGCGCGCTGGCCCTCACGCAGTACCAGCAGGTGGGCGCCACGTTCATCAATCAGGCCAAGAACGTGCTTATCCTGTTCGTGGCCGCCCGCCTAGTGATGAACCAACAGATGAGCCTCGGCGAGATGATGGCCATCCAGTTCATTGTGGGGCAGATGAACGTACCCATTGCCCAGCTGGCCACCCTCATGCAAACCTACCAGGACGCCAAGGTGAGCCTGGAGCGCCTGAGCCAGGTGCACGTACTCGACGACGAAGAAGACCCCCGCAGAGAATACGCGCCGGCCCTGCCCACCGGCCGCAGCCTGCACTTGGAGGACCTTTCGTTCGTTTACCCGGGAGCCGGCAACCAGCCCACGCTCAAAAGCCTGTCCTTCACCGTGCCCGCCGGCAAAACCACGGCCATTGTGGGGGCCAGCGGCAGCGGCAAAACCACGCTGCTCAAGCTGCTGCTGCGCATCTGCACCCCCACGGCCGGCCAGGTGCTGGTCGATACCCTGCCGCTGGAGCGCCTCAGCCCGCAGCACTGGCGCCAGCATTGCGGCATTGTGATGCAGGACGGCTTCATCTTCTCGGATACCATCGGCAACAACATCGCCATCAATGCCGAGTACCGCAGCCCCGCCGCGCTGGCCCACGCCCTGCACGTGGCCAACCTCGACCAGTACGTGCACGGCCTGCCCCTGGGCCTGCACACCAAGATTGGCGAAGACGGCAAGGGCCTGAGCGGCGGCCAGCGCCAGCGCGTGCTGATAGCCCGCATGGTGTATAAAAATCCCGATTACATCTTCCTCGACGAAGCCACCAGCGCCCTTGATGCCACCAATGAGCGCGTCATCATGGAGCGGCTGCACGAATTCTTCCAGGGCAAGACGGTGGTCATCGTCGCCCACCGGCTCAGCACCGTCAAGAACGCCGACAACATCATCGTGCTGCACAACGGCGAGGTGCGGGAGCAGGGCAGCCACGAGGAGTTGGTGCGCCGCCGCGGCCATTATTACGAACTGATTAAAAATCAGTTAGAGCTAGGAAATTAGTTTCTCACCCTTTTACTCCCTGCCCCGATGAGCCGCTCCCTACAGCACTTCGTTGACCAGCTACGGTCCCTGCCCGCCCCGCCCGCCGACGCCCGCCGCGAGCTGTCGCTCGACACGCAGGCCTTGTTTTCGGCCTTGCTCACCAACGAGTTTCGGGCGCAGCACGGCCCCGATGGCTTTGTCCAGGCCGATGCCGTGATGCGCCAGTACAACGAGGGCGTGGTGCGCTGCCGCACCGGCCAACTGCCCGAGGCCCTGGCCGAATTGCGGCGTGGCGACGAGTGTCTGGCCACTCTGACGCCCGAGCTGGTGGATTATACGGCGCTGTTTCAACTCTCGGGCTGGGGCAACTACTACTACAAAACCGGCGACGCCGAGCGGGCGGTGGCGCTGCTGCGCCAAGGCCTAGGCCTGAGCGTCACGCTGGAGCGCCAGGGCCATCAGGCGCTTATCTACCGGCGCATCGAGCAGCTGCAGAACATTGCCACTATCTACGGCAAGCAGCAACAATTCGAGGCGGCCAGCCAATTGTTGAAAAATACGGCCATTTTCATCCATGCCGGCCGCGCTCAGGGGCTGTTTATCGACGATTGGGATGCCGGCAGCCTGGGCCAGGTGCAGGCCTTGCAGGAAACCACCCTCTACAACGTGTGCCGTCAGCTGGCCGAGCTCAACACCCTCACGCTGACGTATCCCGGTGGGCCGGGTGCCGACTACTTCCACCACGCCGTGGGCCAGGACCTGCTGGCTGGCCTGGAAGCTACTACCTACGACCGCACGGTGCTCTATAACTGGCTGTACGTGAAAGCGTCTTATTACACCCAAAGCCCCGAAGACTTCTTCGAAAACGTGCTGGCCTTCCTGACCGATGGCAGCGTGGCCCCGCGCTACGGCGTGTTCCAGGCCAACCTGCTGGCGCAGGCGTCCGTCCACATCCGGCAGCAAGGCCTGTCCCACGGCGAGAGTCTGTTGGCCACTGTCGACTCCTTGGCCGACCGCGCCCGAGTCCGGGCCGGCCGCCGACCCGCCCGCCTCGCGGCGTAGCGGGCAGTCAAATTTTCCTGCTGTTACCTTGATTGTAAGTGCCATGCACATCACCACCGCTCACTTCGTTGACCACCTTACGGCCCTGCAGCCAGCGCTGATGGCCGGGCCCGCGGCACCCGAGGGCCTGAGCACGCAGGCTATTTTCACGGTGCTGTTTGACCGGCAGCTGCGCGAAAAAGTAGGACCGGTGGCTTATCAGCAGGCCACCGAGGCGTTGCGCCTGTACTACCGGGCCGTGCGCCTGTGCCGCGAAGAGGCCCTGCCTGCCGCGCGGGCCCAGCTGCAGCAAGCCGACGAGCGGCGGGCCGCGCTGCCCGCTGCGGTCCAGGACTTTGTAACCTTATTTCACCTCTCGGCCTGGGGCAATTACTACCACAAAACCGGCAGTGCGGCCCAGGCGGTGGTGCTGTTGCACCAGGGCCTGGTACTCAGCGCCGGCCTGGAGCGTCAGGGCTACGACCTGATTTATCGGCGCATCGAGCAGCTGCTCAATATCGGGGCGTTGTATGGGCAACAGCAGCGGCACGCCTGCGCCCACGCGCTGCTGCGCAACACCCTCACTTTTGTGCATACCGGCCACGCCGCGGGCCTGCTCATCGACGATTGGGATGCCACGGCCATGCAGCGGGTCCGCGCCTATCAGGAGTATACGTTGGACGAGGTTTTTGCCCGACTGGCCACGCAAAATACCGCCCTGCTGAACCACGACGAGTACGGGGATGACTACCATTACGCGTTCTACTGCCGCGACCTGCTACGCCAGCTGCACCCCGACACCTACAACCGCACGGTACTCCATAACTGGCTCTACGTGAAAGCCTCTTACTACGAAGACGGGCCGGCCGCCTTTCTCGACAATGTGCTGACCTTCGTGGCGGATACCGAAATTGCGGCCGAATACGGCGTGTTCAAGGCCAACCTGCTGGCCCAGGCCGGCCACCACCTGCGGCAGCGGGGCGAAAGCGCGGCGCGGCTGGCAGGCATCCGAACCTTTGCCGCCCACACGCTGCTCGACCGCAAGGGCCGGGCCGTGCGCCTGGCGGCCTGAACGCGGCGGCCAGCGCCGGATGGGCGTCTTTGGTGCAACTTTAGGGCCGGGCCGGAAGCCATCCCCGGTCCACCGTCTGCCGCCCATGCTCCACGCCTACCAATTCCATCCGCAGCTCGTGCTTCGCACCCCGTCCTGGCCCTTCGACGGGGCTATTGGGGAGCATACCATCGCCGGGCTGCTGCACGACCCGCAGTTCCTCGAAGCGGTGTACCTGGCGTCGCCCGTGCTGTGGGCCGAGTGCCAGAAGTGGCAGCGCGGCGAGCTCACCGACGCCCGCCGGCTCGACAAGCTGCGCCGGTCGCTGACGCGCTATTACGTGCGGGCCACCACGCGCTGCACGCCGTTTGGGCTGTTTGCGGGGTGCGCGCCGGTGGCCTGGGGCGCGGCCAGCCAGGTGGTGCTGGCTCCCGCCCGCTCGGTCCGCCACACCCGCCTCGACATGCACTACCTGTGCGCGCTGGCCCAACACCTGGCCGGGCACCCGGCCCTGCGTTCCCGCCTGCGGTACTGGCCCAATACCAGCCTCTATGCCTGCGGCGAAGAATTTCGCTACGTTGAATACCAGTATCTTGGTACCGAGCGGGTGAACCAGCTGAGTGCGGTGGAAGCCGCCCCGCACGTGGTTCAGGTGCTGCAAGCCGCGCAGGGGGGGCGGCGCTACCCCGAGCTGCTCGACCTGCTCAGCTTCGACTCCGGCGAGGACCGGCGCGCCGAAGCCACGCAGTTTCTCGACGAGCTGGTGCAAGCCCAGCTCCTGGTGCACGAACTGGAGCCAACCGTCACCGGGCCCGAGTTTTTTGACCACATCCAATGCGTCCTCGCCCGCCTGTTGGCCGAAGCGCCGGACCCCGAAATCTCGGCGCTGGCCGACCACCTGCGCGAGGTGAGCCGGCACCTGCAGGCCCTGGACCAGGCCCCGGTGAACGCGCCCGCCCGCTACGAACACGTGGTCGACTTATTGGCTGCCCTGGGCGTGCCCATCGAAGCCGGCAAGCTTTTCCAGACCGATGCCAGCCCGGGCCTTGCCCCAGAGGCGAGCACCGTGGATGTGGCCGTGCAGGCCGAACTGCTCGGCGCGCTGCACGTGCTGCAACGCCTGCCGCCCGACTTGCCTCCCGCGCGGCTCGGCGAGTTTATTCGTCGCTTCCAGGACCGCTACGAGGAGCAGGAAGTACCTTTGCTCGTGGCGCTTGACAACGAGAGTGGGCTTTCCTATACCGAGTACGGGCAGAGTGCTTTTTCGCCGCTGGTGCACGACCTGTTGCTGGCACCCGGCGTGCCACCGCCCGTGGCGCCCGGCCCGGCACAGCTGCTGCTGGCCCGCAAGCTGCGCCAGGCCACTCAGACCGGGCAGTACAACGTTTTTATCACCGACGACGACCTGCGCGACTGCCCTGCGGCGGAGCTGCCCTTGCCTCCCTCGCTGGCCGTTTTGTTTCGGCTGGTGGCGGGCGGGCAGGTGCAGCTCGAAAGCGCGGGGGGCTCGAGCGCCGTCAACCTGTTGGGGCGGTTTGCCCACGCAAGCCCGGCCATCGAGCGGCTGGTGCGCGAGGTGACGGACCATGAGCAGGCCCAGAACCCCGCCGTCGCCTTTGCCGAAGTGTGCCACCTGCCGGCCAGTCGCGTCGGCAACGTGCTGTTGCGTCCCAGCTTCCGCACCCTCGAAATCGCATATTTGGCCCAGGCCTCGCTGCCGGCCGAAGGCCAGGTGCGGGTGCAGGACCTGCTGGTAGCCGTGCGCGACGGGCAGCTGGTGCTGCGCTCGCGGGTGACCGGCCAGCGCATTGTGCCCCGCCTGAGCACGGCCCATAACTTCACACACGAAGCGTTGCCCGTCTACCAATTTCTGTGTGACCTGCAAACCCAGGGCTTGCAGCCGCACTTGGGCGTGAGTTGGCCGGTCGGGGACGGGGAAGCTAAATTCCTGCCGCGCCTTACCTACCGCCGGGTGGTGCTGGCTCCTGCCACTTGGCAGCTGGAGGCCGCCGACCTGCGCTCCCTGCTGGCGGCTTCCGAGGCAGAACTGCTAGCGGAATTGGCCAATTTCCGACGGCAGTGGCAGCTGCCCCGCTGGTTTGTACTCGCCGAGGGCGACAATGAGCTGCTTGTTGATGCGGAGAATGCGTGGCTGGTGCGGGGCTGGATTGAAGCCGTGCGTCCCCTGCCCGGTATCCAGCTGAAAGAGCTTCTGTTTGACCCCGCCACCAGCCCGGTGCGCGACGCGACGGGCCGGCCCCATTCCCAGCAGCTGGTGGCGCTGCTGCTGCGCAATGGGGCCTGTTACGCGGAGGCGGCGCCCCGGCCTGAACCCGCGGGCGAGGTGCCGCGCAATTTTGCGCTGGGCTCGCAATGGCTTTACTACAAGCTGTATTGTGGGCAGAAACGAGCGGATTACTTACTGTTGGCCCTCGTGCAGCCCCTTACCGAGGCCCTGGCTGCTGCTGGCCTGATAGACAACTGGTTTTTTATCCGCTATGCCGACCCTGACAACCATTTGCGCCTGCGCCTGCACCTGCCCGACCCCGGCCGCACCGGCGAAGTGGTGCAGTGCGTGGCGGGCCACCTGCAGCCGTTCCAGGCCAGCGGGGCCGTGTGGAAAGTGCAGACCGATACCTACCGCCGCGAACTGGAGCGCTACGGCTCTCGCACCATGGAGCTCACCGAACAGCTGTTTGGCTGGCAAAGCCAAGCGGTGCTGGCCCGGCTGGCCGCGTCCGCACCGGCCGCCGAGCTGGGTGAGCACTGGCTCTGGGGCCTGAGTGCCCTCGACGAGCTACTCGACGCTTTCGCCTACTCGTTGGTCCAAAAAACGGCGCTGCTGGGCGAGTTGCGCGCGGCGTTCGCCCGCGAGTTTGGCATGAACAAGCCCCTGCGCCTGCAACTCGATGCCAAGTACCGGACGGCCCGCCCCGCCCTGGCGGCGCAGCTGGCGGCGCGCCCACCGGTGCCACCAACCCTTACGGCGCTGGCCGGCCGCATCAGGGCGCGGCTAAGTCAAGCCCCCCTCGAAATAGCGCTCGACGACTTGTTGGCTGCCTACCTGCACATGCTGCTCAACCGCCTGCTGCCGGCCGAAGCCCGCTTGCACGAGCTGGTTCTCTACGATTTTCTGCATCGGCACTACCAAGCCAGTTTGGCCCGGCAAAGGGCTGCAGCATAGGGAGTTTTCTATTTTTTGCCGCCCATCACCTGCTCTTGCAGCGCGGTGAAAAACGGCCCCCGGTACGTTTCGCCCAGCGGCACATAGGCCTTCATGCCCTTGAACAGAATCTGGTTGCCGTCGATGGCCCGGATTTTATCCAGCGATACGAGGTAGGACTTGTGCACCCGCATGAAGCGGCGCGGGGGCAGCCGGTCTTCCAGGTCCTTTAGGTTGAGCAGCGTGACGACTCCCTCCTCGGCCGTGTGAATGGAGACGTAGTTTTTCAGGCCTTCGACGTAAATAATCTCGTTGAAATTGATTTTGGTCATCTTGCCCTTGCTCTCGGTTTTGACGAAGATGTAGTCGACGGGTTGCTCCTCGGGCTGCCAGCGGGCTGAGGGCACGATGGCAGCGTTGAGGGCCTTCTGCGCGGCCTTGAGAAAGCGCTCAAACGCGATGGGCTTCAGCAGGTAATCCAGCACTTCCAGCTCGAAGCTGGCCACGGCAAACTCGCTGTAGGCCGTGGTCAGAATGACTTTGGTTTTGCCCCGCAGCAGCGGCACCACATCGAGCCCCGACAGTTGCGGCATGTGAATGTCCAGAAACAGCAGGTCGATGGGTTGCTGCTGCAGCAGGCCGAGCGCTTCAATCGGGTTGGTGGTGCTGCCAACCAGCTGCAAAAAGGGCGTTTTTGCGATGAACGTGCAGAGAATGTCAATGGCACTCTGTTCGTCGTCCACTACCAGGCACGAAATCATAGGCTATAGTTCTATACTTAAGGTGCAAGTATAATGCGTGGGCTCGTCATCGACGCGCAACGTGTAGCGGCCGGGGTACATGAGGGCAAGCCGCTTGCGGGTGTTGGTGAGTCCGATACCGGTGCTTTTTTCCTTGGGCCCGGTGCGCTTCCGGTTGCGGGTATAAAAGGTGAGCTGGCTGCGCTCCACGGCCAGACGGATGAGCACGGGGTCGGCAGCTTCGGCCAGTTCGCCGTGTTTAAAACAGTTTTCAACGAAGGTGATGAGCACCAACGGCATAATCATTAGAAAATGCGTGGGGCCGCTTAGCTCAAAATCAACCTGGAGCTGATTGTTGAAGCGCAGCTGATTGAGCGCAATGTAGTTTTGGAGGTGTTGCACTTCCTGCGCCAGCATGACCTTGCCGTTGCTGTCTTCGTGCAGGGCGTAGCGCATGGTGTCGGCCAGCAACAGAATGCCCTTGGCCGCATTTTCAGAGTGTGGATACACCTGGGCGTAGAGAAAATTGAGCGCGTTGAAAAGGAAGTGCGGGTTAATCTGGCTTTTGAGAAACGCCAGGTT
Source organism: Hymenobacter sp. (assembly GCA_043738185.1). Lineage (GTDB taxonomy): Bacteria > Bacteroidota > Bacteroidia > Cytophagales > Hymenobacteraceae > Hymenobacter. The sequence continues at coordinate 12,468 of JAYSZD010000519.1, forward strand.
GGCTTCGAGCAGGTCGCGCTCGGCCACGCGCAGCAGCTCTTCCTGCTGGCGCTTCTGGGTGGCCAGCAAGATTGCATGGCGGGCATACCAATAGCCAATGCTCAGGAATAGGAAGAACGAGCCCCGGTACAACGCCAGCACCCACATGGCCTGGTACGTTATGGCCCCGGCCCCGTCTGGCGCCAGCCAGTTCTCGTTCAGCTCGGTGCGCAGCAGGGCATAAGCCACCAGCGAGAGCGCCGCTGCTCCGGCGTAGCGGCCGTAGGCGCGGCGGGCATAAAAGCGGGGCAGCAGTACTTCGCTGTTGCCGTAAAACAAAGCGGCATTAATCAGATACAGCGGAATTATCCGCAACAGATTGAAGTGGATGGCATCGGTGAAAAGCACAATGGCTTGCTCGTAGGTAGCAAAGCCTGCCCAGGTCAGTAGGTGTATCAGGAAAGGTCTGATGGATTGGGGCACCATTCGCATCCGGTAAAACTAGGCGTAACCCCGCGCATTCCACCCCCGAGGCGGGCCCGTGCCGCGCGGCAGCCGGAGTATTATCGCCTAAATCCCGGGTTGGTACGTCGAAACGGCGGGTTGGTGTAATGTTTTTGAAGGCAGGCAGCGGTTATAAGTACGTTTGTTTCAAGCAACAGCAACCAGCTGTGACTTACCCCAACCCTCTTTCTCTTTTATTGCCAGCACTATGAAAAACGTTTCTACCACCGCCCCAAAGCTTACCCTCAACAAAACCATCGTTACGCGTTTCACCCGCGCTAATACCCCCGACAACGGTTTTACCACCATCGTAACTTCGAGCGTGTTTGGGCTGGGGCGGGCGCGCTAAGCGTGGTGACTTGCCGGGTCACGCCGGCTCACCTGCCTCTTGGGCCCGCAGGGCAGTCACTCCCAGCACCGCGCCAGCCGCTTCTTTGAGTTAGCCATGACTACGTTCAAGCCCTCCTCGACTAACACTGCGACGGTCCCTTTTCCGCTGGGGCTGTCTCAGAGCTGGCAGTGTGTGCAGCAACTCCTGCACGCGCACGGCCCAGCCGCCACCGCCGCACTCGACGTAGCAGGGCTCGCCGTGTACCATCACTGTGCCCATGTAACCTTCGCGCAGGCCGCTGACGCCCGGCGCACCCAGGAGTTGCTGGGGCAACTCATCTCCATCAGCGAAGAGTTACTGGCTGATTGTGCCTGGAGCCCGCAGCAGTTCGAGCAGGCCTGTGCGCTGGCCTGGCTACAAAGCCGCCAAGCCATAGGAAGTAATTGTGCTAGTATCGCTTTGCTGGAGCGCATGGACTGGCTTTTGGAGCAGCAAGCCCCCCTTTTGCTTGCGCGTTCTGGTTCAGACAGCCGGCGCATTTTTGTGCAGGTATTGCGTTACCTAAGCCTGCGGCTGCCCGCTGCTTCTGCAGCACATAGCTTACGGCTGGTGTTGGAGCACCATGCTTCGCATCCGCAACGGTTAATTGAGCCGTGGCTGCTGGGGCTTCCCGATGGCCTGGCCGGCGAGTTGCTGTTGCGGCTGCGGCTGCGGCGGCAGGGCCTGCACGATGAGGCCCTGCCTCAACACTTACGGGCGAGTATCACCCACTTGCTGGCTGCCCGGCGCGACGTCGACTTTTCGCAAAATATTTTCTCTGTTTTTCCTTACCAAATAGCAGGCTCGACTACCGAGGCCTTGTTCAGCGCCGCACTTACTTGGGGCAGGGGCGACTTGCACCAAGCCTTAGTGCTTTATGAGGCCCACGAGTTACTACAAGACGACGAGTTAGCTCAAATAGCCGAGTTAGTAGGGCTCAACACCTTGCTGCGCACCACCAGCCTTGCCACGGAAGTAGTCAGCTCTCGCTTTTACCGTGGAGCGGCGGGTGTGGCGCACCTCTATCGCCGCCTCTATCAAATGAGCGGGCAAGCAGCGTACCAGCAGGGCTACCATTTCTGGCTCGACCAAACGCAGCAATGGGTGCAGCGGGAGTTAAATTTTTCTACCGCCGTACCACAAACCGGAGAGTTGTTGCACGGCTTGGCCGGTGTGGGCCTGGTGCTGCTGACTGCCACCACTACCACGGATTTTGGCTGGGACACCATCATTCTTTAGGTGACCAGCGCCGCGGCCCACTACCTCGCTACCTGCTTCAACCTCAACCTCCGCCACTCTGTCCTGGGTCGTGCCCGGTAGGGCTATTGCTCGCCGTACCACTTTGAAGCTGTCCATTTTTACCAGAACACCCCAGTTTCCAGCGGTCAACTGCTGGGGCATTCCCAGTGAACACAGGATTTTGTTCCGTCTGATTCCGTAGCACGAAAAAAATGGCGTTCAGTACTTCCCGGTCGGCGATGCGCTGACAGTGGCGCCCCAACGGGATGAGGCTTCGGAATATGCACCGGCAAGAGCGGCGACAGGCGCTCCCACAACGCGTCGGAAATTGTGAATTCTTGAACTGTGGCCATGACCCAAATTGGAGAGCATCAAAAAGTGTGGGGCAGCAGGGGTCACCAAGCCTCTAACCATTGTCGGCGGAGCCCTGGCAACAAATGGTTAACCCAACTGCCCCACACTTTTTGATGCTCTCCAACGTCCCTTTGTCCGACATGGCCCGCAGCACCGGCTTGCCCTACCAAACGGTCTGGTGGGCGACCCATCAGTTCTTGCACGAGCAGCCGCTGCGGGCGGCCACCACCCGCGTGGTCAACCAGCAGCACCGCCAGTGGCTGGCAGCCCACTGGGGCGGCGGAGGCTTGTCCTCCTCGGACGGCCAGCGCTTCCCCGTCAGCGGGGCCGTGCGCAACGCCAAGGCCCTGCCGCGCTACTTCGGCTACGGCCGCGGCGTCACCTTCTACACCCACACGGCCGACCACTACGCCCAATACGGCAGCAAGGTCATCCCCGCCACCGAGCGCGACGCCACCTACGTGCTGGACGAAGTGCTGGGCAACGAAACCGACGTGAGCATCGTCGAGCACGCCACCGACACGCACGGCTACACGGACCTGATTTTCGGACTCTTTGACCTGCTGGGGCTGTAGTACTCGCCGCGCCTGCGCGACATCGGCGACCAGAAGCTCTGCCGTATCCGGGGCCGGGAGTTGAGTTACCCGGGCCTGCACTTCACGGGCCACGTGCAGCCCAGCTACACCGAGGCCCGTCTGGAGGACTTGCTGCGGGTGGCCGGCTCCTTCAAGCTGGGTTACGGCCTTTTTATAGCAGCCAGGGGGTAAATTTACTCTAAGGATAAATGCTATGTTTTATGTGTCTCACTTTGAGCATGCTACCTCTTTTGCGCAGCTTATAAAGCCAGGTCCAATAATCCAAAGGGCTGTGTTTTTTTGGACTGCCTTTCTGAACCTCATTTTTCGAGCTTATTAGCTTGTCAGGACATAAATTATCTTGGGTCAATAAGTTACGCCTTTCTGAACCTAACTCGAAACTGCTTATAGTAATTTTGTCCCCTTTCTGCTATAAGAAGGCCTTACAGCGCGCAACTTGTGTTGCAATTTCTGGTTCAGGACCTTGATTTAAGGTTGAGAATTCTTTGTGGGAAACCCTGTGGACCCCTACTCCAGAAACTCCTGTTCCGGGTCGTCTTCCCCCGCTAGCGCCTCTGTAACCAACTGGGCGATGCCTTTGAGCTTGGTCGTTTCCTTCGCCTGGGGGTGCTGAAGAATCGCCAGTATCGCCCGCAGCCGCTTACGCAGCTTGTAGGCCTTGCTGCGGTGCGCTTTGGGCAATTGCAAGGCGGCTGCCAACTCCTGTTCCAGTCGAAGCGTCTTGTGGCGCTCCAGCAGCAGTTGGCTGCTGACGGTTTCCAGTTCGTCCTGAATTTGGTTGCGTTCCCGGCGCATCGCGTCCGTGTGGCTGACCTGAGGGGTTTCGAGATAGAAAGCGGTGGCTAGGTCCAGGGCCTGGTTACCCACGGCCACCGGAATTCCGGCATCGTGCAGGGCCGCTTTCGCCCGTTGGATGTGAGCCGGCGTAATGATGGGTGACCCTTGGCCCCTTGGCGACATCTGGAATGCTGGTAGACGATGGTTGATGTTCCTGGTCTGAGGCCTGCCTCGGGGAAAGTACGGCCGAACCCGCCCTTTTAAGCGAGTCGGTGGCCAGTTGACGGTAGCAAGCGCTCGGTAAGGGCTAAAAGGTAAACCCGTCAATGGCGTTTTGGGTGGTTTCTAGCGGGCTTTTCCCCGCTTAATGCGCTCTTGTTGCTGCTGCTCCAGCTGCCGGGTCTGCTCAGGACGTTGCGCAACGGGGGGGCTGCCGGCAAACAGCAGGTCCAGGGCCTGCTGCAGCGCCTGCTTCTGGGAATAGGTGTACTCCCCTCCCGCCCGGCGGGCGTGGACGTAATCGCGCAGCTGCTCCAAGTGACCCCGGCTCAGCACGAACGTTTGCCGGACACCGTCCGACGCGGCAGGGGATGCAACGGGCTCCGCGGTGGGCACGGAAGCCGCGCTCGTAGAAGCTGTTATATTATCAATGTTACTGTTGTTACTGTTGTTACTGTTGTTACTAGTGTTACTAGTATTATGCGTATTACGTGCCCTGCTCTGGCTCTCAGCCGGTTTTTTTACGGGCTCGTCCACGTCGCTCAACTCAAAAAAGTCGCGTTCGGACGTGGGCTTGGGTGCGGCTGATTCGCCGGGGCGGGGCAGGTTTTTGAAGGTCTTGGCCATGGGAAGCGACGAGTTAGCGGGTGAGGATTTCGGCGACCAGCGCCTGGTAGTCGGCGGCCCCTGCGCTCTGCGGGGCGTAGGCAAAAATGTCCTGGCCCAGGTGCGGGGCTTCCCCCAGGGCAATGGACTCGCGGATAACGGTGTCGAGCACCAGGCCGGGATGCGCCGCCCGCAGCTGTTCGGCCGTGTCGCGCCGCAGTATCTTGCGCTTGTCGTGCCGGGTGAAGAAGACCCCCCCTACAGTCAGTGCTGGGTTTAGCCGCCGCTGCACCCGCTCCACCAGCTCCAGTACTTTTCCCAGGCCGTCGGCGGCGTACAACTGGGCTTCGAGGGGGATGTAGAGGGCCTGGGCGCAGGCATACGCATTGAGCGTGACCAGGCCCAGGGCCGGCGGGCAGTCGAGCAGGATGTAGTCGCAGCGCTCGCGCAGCGGCTCGAGCAGGTCTTTGAGCAAAAACTCGCGGTCCAGCTCGTCGCCTTTCACCTTTTCAAATCCCGACAGGGCCGGGGAACCCGCAACCAGCGCCAGCTTCTCGTGCAGGGAGTAGGCTTTGAGTCGGTACTCGCCCAGCAGGGCCCCGTACACGTTTTGCTCGGCATTCAGCAGACCCAAGCCTTTGGTCAGATTCGCTTGCGGGTCCAGGTCCACCAGCAGCACCCGCTTGCCGGCCCGGGCGAGGCCTGCCCCGACGTTGGCCGTGGACGTGGTTTTGCCGACCCCTCCTTTCTGATTGGTAAACGCCAGTATCTTGCTCATGGCCCAAAACTACGCACGGATAGGTTACCGATGTTACTGGTTGTACCGGTATTACTATTATTATGCGTGTTACCGGTATTACTTGCTTAATAATGCGCCGGGAATAGCCCACAATCAGGTCGCAATCGCTACTTTTGGTTGCTGCGCGTGCGGCCGCTATTCACCCGGTTCCCATGACTTCTTCCAACCAAGCTGCTTACCAGGCCCTGCGGGACTACCTGAACGGGCTCCTTCAGCCGACGCTGACCGACCAGGCCCTGGTCGAGGTGCCGGGGGCCCTGCGCCCCGGTCTGGAGGCGTTCATGGCGGGCAAAACCGAGTACCAGGACGAGGCCGGCCGGCGCATGATTTACGCCGCCGACCTGGCGGCCTGGGCGGCGGACCTGATTCACGGCGCGGGCTTGCCCGCACCCCTGCCCTTGGCCACCGTGGACGTGGAAGCGCTGCGGGCGGCCACGCGCCGTCAGGCCGCATGACGTGGGCGGAGATTGAGCAGCTGACCCAGCAGGTGCAGCAACTGCCGGCCGTACGGCAGCAGACCAGCCAGCAGCTCAGCCAAGTCATGTTGTCGGCGCATTCGACGATGATTGAGGGCTCCCGCGTGACGGTACTCGAAGCCCTGAATTTTCTGCTGGGCGAAGCGCCCGTGCTGGGGCCAGGCAAGCCGCTGGAAGGCTACGACATGTTGGGCGACCATGCCCGCGCTCTGGACATGGCCCTGGAGCGGGCCGACGCGCAGCAACTGCCCGGCCCGGCGTTGCTGCGGGAGCTGGCGGGAGCCGTCATGCGCAGCACCGGCCGCGTCACCAACACGGCTCTGGGCACCGTGGACCCCACGCAAGGCGACCTGCGCCGGGGCAACGTGTTCATCGTGGGGGCCAGCTCCTTCCCGAATGCCCAAAAGGTGCCGGTCCTCGTGGCGGCGCTCACCGGCGAGCTGCGCGAGCGGATGCCGGCGGCTACGACGTTGCGGGAGCAGCTGGAGCTGGCCTTCGAGGCCCACCAGCGCCTGGTCAGCATTCATCCCTTCAACGACGGCAACGGGCGCACTTCCCGGCTGCTCATGAACTACGTGCAGCGGTACCACGGCCAGCCGCTGACCATCGTGTTTCGCGAAGACCGGCAGGCCTATTTCGCGGCGTTGGAACAGAGCCGCGTCGCGGAGGACTTAACCGCATTCTTCGATTTTATGCGTGTCCAGCATGGCAAATCATTGAATTACCAGCTCACAGCGGACAATCCTGTTAATCAAAACAATTTGTAAGCAGCTATCTTATAGATTGATAATACAAGTAACATTACATTACTCATGTTACTCATGTTACTTGTATTACTCGTGTTATTCGTATTACCTGTGTTTCGCTTAGATTGCGAATAGCCACAGGAATATTAGCTTAAGTGGTATGTTGTAGCTAGTGGGGTATTATTGGAATAGAAGCCGAAAACATCGCTGAGGAACTTAGTCTTGTTAGTTGCCGATTGGCTCCTAGTTACTACCCGCCCGGTTCGTTCTTTTACGGCATGGAAGAATTGCTCCACCCCCGGCATCCGCTAGAGAAGTACCATAAGTCGCAACTGGCGTTTCTGGCGGCGCTGCCGGAAGCGCAACGACCCTACCACGCCCGGTTGTTCAGGCTAGGTAACGCCAGCTACCGGTACCAGCAACTGGCTGCGGGCGAAGTCACAGAAGATGACTTCCTGCACTGGCCCGAAGGCTTACCCGAGAAGATGCGGGTAGTCATGGAGCGTGATGGTTTCGAAGCGAGTAAAAACAGCCTCCCCTGCGGCGACACGCGCTCGAATACCGCGACCTAGGCCACGATGCGTTTCTGCAAGCCATCCTATTTCCTGAGCACTGGACCTATCAGCAGGAGTCAGCACAGGCATCAGACCCAGACATTAACTCAGTGACAGCAGGAGAATAGCAGCCAACGACCTATTTGATTTTAGTGTGCTCCTGCGATTCGCACATTGGAAGCAATCTAACCGTTTGGCTGGTCGGTAACGCCGATGGAATGCTATGCGTCGATTCTATGCTAAGAAACTGGTTTTAACCTCTGGTTTCGACTAGCCCAGAGTAATAAAACGACGAAATGACGACAGGCTACGCACCAATCCTGGCCTTGGTTAAAAGTTTGGTACAAAGGTTAAACGACGGGCTGAAAATCGGCCTTCACTTGACCATGAATACTGACTCTACAGCCGATGAATGGGCTTTTGCATGGTCTGCCAGAGAAGTCGAAATCGCCCTGAAGATTGCGCGATAGCCACTTTTCAGCGAGTCGTCACCTCGTTCACCCCGGAGTGAACTGGTCGTCGTTGGCCATGCGGTAGGCAAACTCACTGAGTGGGCCAAACAGGTCAACAAGGTGGGGCCAGCAGGATACATAAGTGGTTCCACTTCCTGGCCCCCTTTCTACCGGCATAACCGCCACCGATTGGCGAGGGCCAGCAAGGCGCACCTTTCTGGCTCCTACCTCCGCGCAGGAGGACGCGTTGACACGCCCACCGAGTGACCGCTCGTTTAACCTTTGTACCAAACTTTTAATCAAGGCCGGTACTGGAGCAATGGCAGGAGCGCAACAAGCTGCGGGCACCCCAGTAAGCTAAGATGCCCGGAAACAATGCTTTTCGTGGTCTGTAAGCGATGCAAGCGCGGCAGACGGTTCCGGCTAACTTTAAAAGCTGGCGTTGCTTACAGGCCTGTTTAAGATACTAATCAGATATGTTAGGGTGACTGGAGCTAATCCTTGTGCTGTTTGGTGCTGGCCGGCTCACCGCAATCCGCATATTTTCAAGAAAAGCCCACCTGGATTCTTCGTTGCCTTGACCTTGTCCGTTTTGAGCTGGTAGGTGAATTTGAAGAGCTGGTCCACGTGCGTGGGGTCGCCGAGGATGGTGGCCACGAGTTGGGGCTGAACGATACCCAGCGTCTCAAGATGCTGCTTGGCCGCTAAAACCCGAGCACGCTCGGTGGGCTGGTTGGCGGATTGCTCGGCGGGTTGCTCGAAAGGAATGGGGAGCTGCCGGGGAGTCTGGCGGGCAATGGTGAAGCGCACCGTGTCGTAGGCCCGGCCTTTCTTGACCAGGGTATAATCAACCTTGAGGTCGGTGTGCTCACTGATTTGGCGTACAGCGATGTCGAGCACGCGGGCCTTAAGCTGACTGATGTTCTGGAACAACTCCGGTTCTTTACCCTTGGGGTCCTTCAGGTGCAGCATCTGCTTGAATTCGTCCAACGAGTAGGTGCGGGTGGTGTCTTTGTCCTTCCACTGGCTCACGAGCTGGTAGACGCGCTTGGCGTATTTGCTGCTCAGTTTCAGGGCCGAATGCAGCTGAAAGGAGGTAAAGTTCTCTTTCAGATTGAACAGGTAGGGCCGGATGGGTGCCGCCAACTGAATGCTTAAAAAACCTCGACCTTTGATGTACTCCACCTTTTGAAACATCCACAGCTGGTTATATACCCGTTCGTTTTCCACCTCGAACATGCGGGAACCCATATCGGCTGTGGCTTCGCGCAGTTGCTGGTAGTTCCACTTTCGTCCGGTCAGGGCTTCCACGTTTTTCAGGTAAATCGTGTACTCGTGGTTTGGTGCGTCATCTTTACGCAGGCTGGCAAGCAAATAGAAAAAGATATCAAGCTGACAAGCAGAATAATCATACCGGGCCTGGGTGATGGCATTGTGCTGACGGACCTGGAGAGTGGTCTCCGATTCGGTAGGGGGAGTGATGTCAGGATTCATGAACACGAATGAGGAGGGAGAGTGGGACAAATATAGGTAGAACAATACAAAAAACCACCGTGACAATTAGACGTGGTTTATAGACTTATAAAACGTGGTGGTTTCGCTTATAGGACGTGGTTTTTAACTTATAAAAAGTGGTTATTAAGGTATAAAAAGTGGTTTTTCGCTTATAAAAAGTGGTTTTATACCTTTATATGCTATTGAATATCAATGAGTTGTGAGCCCTACAAATAGACAAGTAATTACAAATACTCACAAAGTTGTTGTTCGCGCACGAGGATAAAGCTTTTAAGGTATTGGTCTAGAGCGAACGAGAAACCAAACAAAAAACAACAGAATGGAGCGACCTTAAACGATTACAAATCGACTTGCACTTTATCAATATTTAATAATATTAAACTAATTTAAAACCACTTTTTATAAGCTTTGTATCTAGATACGCACACGACGTATAACAGAGCTTCAAGGGTCATTTTTAAAGGACTAAGTATATTAAATATAATTTAAATTCAAAAAAAAGAAGGCTCTTGTTCGTATATAGATACAAAAAACCACTTTTCATAAGCCACTTACTCAAGCTAACCGCGAAAAACCACTTTTTATAAGTCAGTTTTGACTCGCTATCCAAGCTGGCTTATGCCATTAAACTGCTGATTAACAATAATAAAGGCGATACTTAAGCTCCTGGAGTACAATTCGTTTCTGGCAAAGCAACTCTATCGCAGTAAAAAACGTCAAATTCGTGAAATTCAGGACAAACGTCAAATTGCTGATAGTTAGATGTTTATAGTTAAAATGCGATTTTGACCAAACTGACTTTTGGCTTGCAACTCATGAAACGTGGTAGTTGGACCAAACTGCTTCCGAAAAGTGGAGATTGGGGCCATTGAAGCAGTCGAGTGGGGTGGTTCTAATGATACCCCAGCTGTCTGAAGCCCAACTATACAGCTGGCGAGAAAGTCAAGACCCTATGTCCATTCAGTGACAAGCAAAGCGACAACCTACCACCCAGCAGAGCTCAAATGTGGATAACTCAGGTCGCAAAATGTTGTAGTCCTTGCAGAAGTCCGCTTTCGTATAGGCTTTTAAACCGCCCGTGTTCGATTCTGGAACGGTGAGTATAATCCGATTGAGGTGGTGGTTGGTAAAGCCCAGATGGAGGATTTGTTTCGTTACCGCTGTGCCGATGTCCTTGCCCCAAGCTGCTTTCTCGCCGACAAAGGTGAAGTACTCGGCCGAGCGATTGGTAGCGGAAATACTTGAAAGGCCCTCATAGCCAATTAAGGCAGTGGTTCCTCTCTAATAGATGCCCACGTTCAGGGTGTTGGCTTGCTGTAAGGTCGCTGCAAACCACTGGTCAATCTGCTGCGGGGTCTTTATGCTCTGGAAGGCTAAGAGCGAATACTCGATGACATCGGGGGCGCGGAGCCACGTGTAAAAGTGTGCAATGTGTGCCGGTTGCAAAGGAGCGAGCTTTATCATGGCTTCGTTCTAGCATTTTACTTGCCGTGGAGTAAGCAGATGCTAAAAGTAAGCAGGCTATGAACACGCGTTTTGCTTTCGAACCAAAGAATCGATTTTACCGAGTGGCTATTTTGTTTGGCAAATGCTTCTGAAAAATATTTATTAATTATTATATTTAGTTAAATTATTTAAATGCGCTTTTTTCGTGGAAGAAGTAGGAGATGTCAACTTTGTCCGCTTAACTTGAGAACGACCTAGGGTTTTGCACTCAACAAAGAAGCCGAGATTATGAAATTAATGAAAAGGATATGCGGCATCTGCGGAGATGAGTTCACGCCAGTACGGAACACGAAAATAGTCTGCTCGGAATCTTGTCGGCGAAAATCCTTCGGTAACAAAAAGAAAGAGATGGCGGTCAGTGCTCCGGTAGAGGTAATATCCCCCGCTGAACAAACTTGGGAACCTACCAGACGGGAGAGCATCTTGAACAAGCTGACAAGAGATTCGGATGTGTACCTATGGAAAATTGAGGACCTCGCGAAGAAGTTGGAAAGGTGCCCAATCGTGGAGGAGATACTTGCGATTACCAAACAAGCGGTCAGTAATACGTTCCATGACGAGGTGAGGCAAGAGGTCGATGGGTTCGATATGTTTCAGCAGATGCTCGATTGGGATAGCTTTGAAGCAAGGACCGGACTGGTGGTGACTCACAAGAAAAGGCCTCTGTAATCAGTGGGCTTTAGCGATAGTAACGGACGCGAACGGTAACGCAACCAAGCACAGGGGAACGGTAAGGGACGTTACGAACGGTAGGCAGTGGAGGAGCGAAGTTATGTTTTGCGTTGCAAAACCCGTTCGCCTACGGCTCACTGCCTTCGCCCTTGCAGGGCCCCAACGATTAGAACGCTAACACCGCACTATGAAAGACCCCGATAAAAAGCCCAAGCAAGAAGGACGGAAGCGCCTCAAGAAAGCCATTTACCTACGTGACCCCGACAAGCCCGACCAGGCCCCCCGAAAGCCGAAGGAGCTCAAGCATAGTCGTTCGCTTACCGTCCGGTTCACGAAAGATGAGTGGGACTTCGTTGCGAATAAGGCCGAGCGGGGGGCCACTACCCCGACGGCTATCGTGCGGGCCGGCGCGCTGGAACTGACCCTCCGGGCCGTCGTGGCCCGGGCGTGGACCGCTGATGACCGGACTACTTACAAAGGGTTGGTCGGCGAGATGAACAATCTAAATCAACTGGCAAAGGTCGCCCACTTGGGAACCGCACTCCAGGAAGAGGCGGCCGCGCTGTATGCCACGCTACGCCGGCTGCTAGCGGAACTGGTGCCCCCGCAAGAGATAAAACAAAACCAAGAAGCGTCATGATAGGTAAAATCATTCGGCGTCTGCGTTTTGTGGAGCCGTGCTTCTACGCGCTGAAAGACCTGAAAGATGAACTGAAGCGCCCGGAAGTACTGGCCGCGAACGGCGTGCGCACGAGCAGCGCCGGCGAGATGGCCGCCGACTTCGAGCTGCAGCGTGGCCTGCGGCCGGGGCTGCGCCAAGCAGTGGAACACATCGCGCTGGCTTGGCCCCCAGGCGAAACAGACAAGCTCACGGACAACGAGGTGATGGTGCGGGCAGCCATGCTGTATTTAAAGGAACGGAAAATTGACCCGGCTACCACGCAGTGGGCCTTGGTCCGGCACCACGACCAGGAGCATCCACACTGCCACCTTATCCTCAACCGGGTGAAGGACGACGGGCAGGTACTGCCAGACAAACGCAGCCACCGCCGCAGCGCCGAGGCGTGCCGGAAAGTGGAGGCCGCGATGGGGTTTGTGGACGCGGCTAAACTCGGTGCGGCTAAGAAGCTGCAGCAGGCCGTGGAAGGGGAGTTGCCGACGGACGTGGCAGAGCGGGTGCAATGCAAGCACTTCATTCGACAGGCACTGGAAAAGCACCTGCCCACGGCCACGACCGTGCGGGAGTTGCGGGAGGCGCTGGCCATGGAGGGGGTGCGGATGAAGGCAACGGTGCAGCAAGGGGGGCAGCTGCAGGCCGTTGTGTTCGAGGTGGACACGTATCCAGGACTGCATGTGAAGGGCTCCGAGGTGGCACGAGAGTACAGTGGCGTGGGGCTGCGGAAAACCCTGGCGGCGCAGGCCGAGCACCGGAAAGTCACAGCGGCCCTATCGGAGCCGCGCACGCAACCGGAGCATCGGGTGAATCCCGGCGAGGAATCAGAGGTGTCACAACACCGGTCGGATACCCCGAAACGTGCAACGCCACAAGTGGTAGACCCAGGAGAGGCTAAAACGGAAGGAGAGGTTTTCAAAAAACAGCCGCTTGTTACTGCGTCCGAGGGACCCTTGCCAGCGGAGCCGCGTACTCAGGAAGTCGAGCAGGTGGCCACCAGCCCAACGGCTGACCAGCCCGCCCATGCAAGAGCGCTGCCCGCTGCCGAGGAAACAGAACAGGCAGCCACCGCCCGGCACCAGGCGTTAGTGTTTCGGGACGCAGCCAAGCCCGTGGGGGAGTGGTGGGATAGCAAAGAAGAGGCGACGGAAATCGTTCAGCAGCTTCTGCGAAAGGCGTTGAATACTTCCACCACTGAAGCGGGTCAGATACTGCACGACGTAAAAATTCAGGGCTTTTCCTTCGACAAGACGAAGACCATGCTTCGCCACAACGAGAGTGGTTTTGAGTGCGAGGCCCGGCTGCTTAGTCATGGGCTGCGGGGGCCTACATTCCTAGAGGAAGCCCTGGAAGTTGCAGCGGCGAACAAGCGGGCGCAACTTCAGGAAAGTGCCCGGACCATCCTGACGGCGCTAACGGAGCGGCAGCCTCCCATGTGGTCGATGGACCGGGACGATTTTGTGCGGGAACTGGCCGAGCTAAAGCTGACGGCCACCTGGCCGGGGGCCGTAAAGGGGGTAGGTGGTACGCTGACCATAGAGCCCACCGGAACCGGGGTCGCTTTCTTGGCCGCAGAACTGCCGCTGCTTAACGGCCAGCCGCTGGTGCCCCGGCTGAAGGAGTTGCTTGATGCCAACTGGGCCACGAAGGAGCGGTGGGTGCTGGTGTACTGCGCCGACGAGCGCCGGGCCAGTCAGGTGCAGCAGACGTTGCCGCCGGGGGTCCAGACCCGGCCCCTGGAGCCCGCCGTCGCCGGGGCTTTTGCCATCAGCTACCAACTGAATTCGCCCGCCATTGACCGAATAGCAGCAGGACTTGATGCTTCCCTCTATTATCAACCCGGGGTGCGGGTATTGGAAAGCGTTCAGGCCATGGTGCAACGCAGCAATGCCGCGGAGAGCCGGGCGGCTGAGCGAAGCGAAGGAATTAGTTTTCCTAGTAGGGACAAGGGACGGGAATAAACCGGTAGTCGGAACCGCAGGGCGACGAGGAATGGAAGGCCGCGCAAGAACCCGCTTGAGCAACTGCGTCTGCCGTTCTGCGTAAGTTTATTCCACGTTCTCGTTTCATTGCGTTGAAGCTTGGGTGTTTTCCCACCTGCTTCTAACCCCCCGGCTGTTCCACCAGCCGGGGGGGCGTCATTTGTAGACTTGCCGTGTCGGCGTAGCCAAACCACTGGTATGGGGGCCTGATTGTTCCAAGCGCCCCCTATGAAAACCTAACTGGATACTATTTCCATTTGAGTCCGTGACTGTGCAGTGCGTTGTGGCATCCAAAAAGAGGTCTGCTCAGAAAAGGCGCGAGCGGTGGTCCTACCGGCGCATGAGCAGCGCCTCCAGCGTGACGGTGGTGTGCTCGCCGCTCAGGTCCAGCAAATAGTTGCGCAGGTAATAGTTAAACACGCCGGTTACCAATTCGGTGTCCTGGTCGATGCTCATGTCGGTGAACAGGGGAATGTAGTGACTGACGCGATGGCCCAGCCGCAGCGTCTCGTATTTAAGGGGCTGCGTGAGGCGCCGCTGGGCCTTCTCCAACTTCGCAAACTGACTGTCTGCGCTACCGTCCCCCAGCACGTCTTCGAACGTGAGCTGGAAATTGAGCCGTTCGGAATTCTGGTTCAAGCAGCCCAGGGCCAGGATAAAAAGGCGGGTCTCGACCCGGTTGAGGGCCAGCGGACAGCGAACGAACAGGTCGCTCGGGAGCACCGAGTGCTCGGCGTTTGAAGAGAGTGGTTTCTTGGTGCGCACAGGAAAAGGGCTGTTAAATACGTTCGTTTGCTGTAGTGATACCCGGATGCCGTTGGTGCGTCGGGCCGTTAGGACGCCGGCCGCGGCGCCGGCAGCGCCTCGTCGAGCTGGGCCACGTTGAGCAGGTAATTGCGCAGGGCGGGATTGAAAAGCAGGGTGACCACGCCCTCGACGCACCCAATCTGGCGTTCCTTGGTGTCGTCCAATAGCCGGCGCACGTGGTACTGCCGGAGCGCGGGCGCCTCGAAGCGAAACATGACCGCGTCGAGTTGGAGCAGGGCGCAGTACACCTGCTCCTCGGGGGTGTCTGCTCCCGGGGTAGTGACCTCCTCCAATGGGAACAGGTAATGTTCGCGGATGACGTAGCCATCGGCGCGAATTTGGTGTAGCACCCGAGCCATGAGGCGGTGCACCGGCTCGCCGGGCGGGAATTTGCGCACGAAGTTCCTGTTCCAGTGGGTGCGCACCATCTTGAAGTCCGCCTCGTCGTAGGCCAGGCGCAACACAAAGGGGGCCGAAAACGGGAGACGACGGGGCGGGTAGGTCATGGGGCGGGCCGATGAAGCGGTATCAAAAAAGGCAAGGTGGCCGCAACGCGGTTCCCGGCTAGGGTATGGTCAAAGCGTCCTCGGCTTGTCTGTGCGCACGTTCCCTGGCCAGCTGCACGGCCAGCAGCGGCTTGCTGCGCACTTCCAGCCAGCACGTCACCGGAGGTGTCAGTTTTTGGGCGTACATCGCCCGTACCCGTTCCCCTTCCCAGTTCATTTCCCCCAGCAGGTCGTGCTGCTCTTTGCCCGGGCCGAAGAGGGAAAGTGCTTCCTTGCGCATGACCGTGGGGCTGCCCCCACGGCCCATGGTGCTGGCCATGAACATGGCGAACTGGCCGTCCTGAAACTGATAGTAGGTGATAGCGTACTTGGCGTATTTGGCAAACCAGCCGCGTTGCTGATTCTCGGGCATCTGGTACAGCCGTACCCCCGTTTCGTCGTTCTTCGAAAGGAGGACGAGCCCGGGGAAATTGCGTAGCGGCTCGCCGAAGGTGTGGCCTGGAATGCCATTAAGTGAGTCCACCCGAGTGGCCCTGGTATCGGCAGTTGCTTTAGCTGGCGCTGTTTGATTAGCACCCGCCTTTTGGGTTTGGGAGCCTGAGTCTGTGCAACTACCCAGCAACACTGTGAAGAGAAACAACACCTGGGCACTTGAAGAAAGATTAGGCATTTAGGAGAAGACGTTTAAGTGCGGGAGTAGAAGTGGCTGTATCGGCCTCTGCACCAAGGGTTTAATCAAAGCCGGGGATATGCTTGCGACAAGACCATTGTACGCTTGCCAAATATAAGCCAAGCAGAGTAAATAATGACAAATATGTCATTGTGAGCCACTGGGATGGGCCGGACTTTAGCAGCCCATGTTAACCCCCCTTTCTGATACGCTTCCGTTGGAAATAGTGCACCGATTGCAGCGCCTGCGCCGGGCGCGCGGGCACACGTTACAGGAGGTGTATGATGCCACGGGCATTCACGTCGCCCGACTGGAAGCCAACAAGGCCAACATGCGAGTGGCCACGCTGGCGGTGCTGTGCCAGTACTACGAAATATCCCTGGCCGAATTTTTTCAGGGCCTGTAGAAACGAGGACACGTTCGGTTTATTTCCAGCCAGCAAAGCGGCTAGAAAGGTCAAGCGCTGGCAGCCGAGGGCAGCAGCAAGCGCTTGACCTTTCAGGCTATTTTTCTTGGGGTCCCAATGCTGTACTTCCCCTTTGGATTTGAGGTAGTTACAGAATAAGCAAAGGATTTGAAAATTGCTTAGCTCGTTGGTGCCGCCATACACGCGCGGAACGATGTGGTCGAGGGTAAGTTTTTCGCTCGCTCCGCAGTGCACGCACACTTGCGGCAACGCGGCCCGAATCAGTTTGCGCTTACGGCATTTGAGGCGGCCGCTCATATTCTAAGAATTTGGCCCTGATGAAAACTTTGATGCCGAAGTTACCAAAAACCGCCGCCGGAAGGACGTATTTTGCATCGTGCATTATACTGACTTTGAAACCCGCTGGCTGAAATCTGGCGGCGCGGAGCGGGCCAACTACGGCCTGTTTCTGCAAGACTTCTGCGACCTACTCGGCGTTCCGCGCCCCGACCCTACCACCGACAGCCCCGCGCAGGATGCCTACGTGCTGGAACGCGCCGTGACGTTTGAGGACGGGGGCGGCAAGCAGACCACCGGCCGCATCGACCTCTACAAGCGCGGGTGCTTTGTCCTGGAAACCAAGCAGGGTACTACCACCCCCGACGAGCAGGCCGCCGCCGAGAAGGCGCAGCTGGGCTTGCCGGCCGAAAAGCGCCGCAAGGGCCACGCCGTGCGGGGCACCGCCAAATGGGAGCAGATGATGAAGGCCGCCCAAGAGCAGGCGCTACGCTACGTGCGGGCCTTGCCAGCGAGTGAGCCGCGGCCCCCGTTTGTGGTCGTGGTGGATGTGGGGCACTGTTTCGATGTGTACAGCAACTTTGCTGGCGTGGGCGATACCTACGTGCCATTCCCGGACGCCGCGCACTCCCGCTTCTACCTGCCGGCGCTGGCCAAGCCCGAGCTACGAGAGCAACTGCACCTCCTCTTTACCGACCCGCAGCAGCTCGACCCCGGCCGCCGCGCCGCCCAGGTCACGCGCCAACTCGCCGGCTACCTGGCCGGGCTGAGCACCCAACTGGAAAAAGCGGGCCATCCGTCCGACGTGGTGGCCCAGTTCCTGATGCGCTGCCTGTTCACCATGTTTGCCGAGGTGCGATTCGTTCATCCTAAATGGAGCCACAAGCCCAGGGACGGATGGCAACGATTAATGCCACTTCAATGGTATTAATCGCT
>JAYSZD010000520.1:0-10137 GCA_043738185.1 Hymenobacter sp.
ATCGTCGGCCGGAATCAGGGAAGCGGGAATGGAATTCAAGAGCACAAAGCAAAAAATGGTGCGGCGGCAGGAGCCGTCTTTTCCTTATACGGCAAAACCGGGCGCCACCGCATAGCTCCCGCCAAAAAAACCGAAATTTTCGGCCGCCTCCGCCCGGCCGCCCGCTACCTTTGGCGCCGTGCTGCTCTCTTCCGCATTCGATTTTGACGTGGCCATTGTGGGCGCGGGCCCGGCGGGCACGGCCTGCGCGCTGGCCCTGCGCCACAGTGGCCTGCGCGTGGCCTTACTCGACAAAGCGCAGTTTCCGCGCGACAAAGTGTGTGGCGATGCCATTCCCGGCCAGGCCTTCAAAGCCCTGCGCCAGCTCGACCCCGCTTTTGTGGAGGCGCTTTGGCAGCTTGAGCCGCGCGACGATGTGCGCGACTCCCGTCTGGTAGCGCCCAGCGGCACCAGCCTCACGCTGCAATGGAAGCTGCCCAGCTTCAACAGTCCCCGCAAAACCTTCGACGCCGCCCTGCTGGATTTGGTGCGCCAGCATTCGGCCACGAATATTCTTGAAAATGCCGGCCTCAAAACCCTGGCCATTGAGTCCAGCCACGCGCGCCTAACCACCACCGACGGCCGCGAAATCACCGCTCACCTCGTTATCGGCTGCGACGGGGCCAACTCGGCCGTGGGCCGCCAGCTGCTGCCTGCGCCACTCGACCGCGCCCACCACTGCGCCGGCGTGCGGGCCTACTATGAAAACGTGGCCGGGGCCAGCAGCGGCACCACCGAGTTTTTTCTCAGCAGCGACTACCTGGCCGGCTACGTGTGGCTGTTTCCGGTGGGCGGCGGCTGCTACAACGTGGGCCTGGGCATGCTGGCCGAAATAGTGGCCGAGCACAAAGTAGACCTCCGGCAAACCCTCACGCGGGTGCTGGCCACCCATCCCGAACTGGCCGGCCGCTTTGCCCAGGCGCGCTTGTTGGGGCCGGTCGTGGGCTTTGGCCTGCCGCTGGGTGGCGGGCGCACGCGGTCCATCAGTGGCGCGCGGTTCATGCTCTGCGGCGACGCGGCCTCCCTTATCGACCCCTTGCAGGGCCACGGCATCGATACGGCTATGCAGAGCGGTATTCTGGCCGCCACGCAGGCGGCGGCTTGTTTTGAAAGGCAGGATTTCAGCGCCGAATTCATGCGGGAATACGATGCCCAGGTGGCTCATAAAATCGGGCGGAAGCTGGCTAAGAGCTACCGCCTCATGCGCTTCCTCAGCAACAAGGCGTGGCTGGTGAACGCGGCCGTGCGCCTGACCCGCGTGCCTGGCTTCAAGCTCTGGGTGCAGCGGGCCATCGGGTAGGAGCGGGGGCGCGATAATTCCCGTTTTTCTACCGCAGCGCAGCACCGTAGCGCGACCTTTATGGCTCGCGCTACGAAACACCGGCCGTACCTTTGCGGGCAGTTATGCCTTGTCCAATCCACGTAATTTTCAAGCTCACCCCACCCTGAGGACTGGCCCGAAACCCTGGTGCCGCCGCTTCCCCGCCGGAAGCGTGCGGCTTTTCTTTTGCCTTTTCCTCAGTGATTTATGCTTTCCATATCTTCTTATTTGTCCCAGTATACCCGAAACCCTAAAGATGAGATTCTGGCCGGCCTAACCACCGCGTTGGCGTTGGTGCCCGAGGTGGTAGCGTTTGCACTACTGGCGCATATCAGTCCGCTGGTGGGTATTGGGTCGGCGTTTGTTATTTGTTTGATTACAAGCATTTTTGGCGGCCGGCCGGGTATGATTTCGGGCGCGGCCGGCTCGGTGGCGGTGGTTATTGTGAGCCTGGTGGCGCAGCACGGCATTGAGTACCTGTTTCTGGCCGTGGCTTTGATGGGCCTGATTCAAGTCGCCATCGGGCTGCTGAAGCTGGGCAAGTTTATAAGGCTGGTGCCGCAGCCGGTGGTCTATGGATTCGTCAACGGATTGGCAGTCATTATCTTCATGGCGCAACTGGAGCAATTCAAGGTGCGCGACGCGGCCGGGGCCGAGCACTGGCTAACGGGCAACGCGTTGCTACTCATGGTGGGGCTGGTGGCTCTCACGATGGCCATTGTCTACTTTCTGCCGAAGCTTACCAAGGCGGTGCCGGCCTCGCTGGTGGCCATTGTAACGGTGTCGGCACTAGTGATTTTTGGCGGGCTCCAGACCAAGGCGGTGGGCGACATTGCCTCCATTGCGGGCGGGCTGCCCACGTTCCACCTGCCGCAGGTACCATTCAACTGGGCCACGCTGGTATTGGTGCTGCCCTACGCCTTCATCATGGCGCTGGTGGGCCTCACCGAAAGCCTGCTCACCCTCACCGTGGTGGATGAAATGACCGATACCCGCGGCCGGGGCAACCAGGACTGCGTGGCCCAGGGCCTGGCCAACGTGGCGTCGGGCCTGACGGGCGGCATGGGCGGTTGCGCCATGATTGGCCAGACGATGGTGAACCTCGAATCGCGGGGGCGCGGGCGGCTGTCGGGCGTGGTGGCGGCGGCAGCGCTGGCCCTGTTTGTGGTGGTGGGCGCGCCCGTGATTGAGCGCCTGCCGCTGGCCGCGCTGGTGGGCGTGATGTTCATGGTCGTCATCGGCACGTTTGAGTGGGCCAGCCTGCGCATCCTGCGCCGTATGCCCCGCACCGACGTGCTCGTGATGCTGCTCGTGACGCTCGTCACGGCCGTATCGCAGAACCTGGCGCTGGCCGTGCTGCTGGGCGTCATCGTGTCGGCCCTGGCCTTTGCCTGGGAAAACGCCAAACGCATCCGCGCCCGCCACCACGTGGACGCCGCCGGGGTGAAGCACTACGAAATCTACGGCCCACTTTTCTTCGGCTCAGTGCAGGCCTTCGCCGAGAAGTTCGACGTGGCCACCGACCCGGCCGAAGTCATCATCGACTTCCGCGAAAGCCGCGTGGCCGATATGTCGGCCATCGACGCCCTCCACAAGCTGACTGAGCGCTACCAGCGCGCCGGCAAAACCCTGCACCTGCGCCACCTCAGCCCCGACAGCCGCCAGCTGCTCGGCAACGCCGGGGCGCTGATTGAGGTGAATATGGAGGAGGACCCGCTGTACACCGTGGCGGGGGCGGAGCGGGTGGGTTAGCAATACAGGCAAAAGGAGTAGTCGGATTGCGCGGCGCATTCAGGCAATTCACTTCAGCAGATGACCCGGGAAATACACCCAGTAGCCATTGACTTCCCGCCCGAGATTCTGATGAGTCACCCTCAACCTTACGGCCGTACCGGCAGCAGTTGTGCCACCGGTAGCCAGCGGCCAGCCAGCACCACGCCGCTCACGCGGCGCACGTTGCCGATGTCCGTTAGCGGGTTGGCTTCCAGCAGCACCAGGTCGGCGGCCTTGCCAGGCTCGATGGTGCCACGCCGGTCCTGCTCACCCAGCCAGGTGGCGGCGTTGGTGCTGGCGGCGCGCAGGGCTTCGTAGGGGCTCAGGCCCAGCTCCGTGAGCAAGTGCAGCTCCTCGGCCATGCTGAAGCCGGGGATGATGAAGGGTCCGTCGCCGGGGCTCACCAGAAACTGCACGCCCGCCTCGTGCATGATGTGGAAGGCGCGGCGGTAGGCGTGCAGCCAGGCCGCGAGCTGGGCGGCGGCTGGCGCGGGGAAGCTCTGCGGCGCGAGCTGCTGGGTTCTAGCCGCGAGCCAGGTATTCCAGTCGGTGCGGATGGCGGGGGCCACGTAGGCCAGGCCGGGCAAGCTTTGCAGGCGGGCGGGCGGGTACTTCAGCCAGGTTACCTGGTACCAGTAAAAATCGGGGCAGGTGTAGAGATGGTTGGCGGCCATTTGCCGGGCCAGCGCTTTCAGTTGCACCGAGTCCTGCTGGTAGGCTTCGGCAAAGGCCTCGATATGCTCGATGGATTGCATACCGGCGGCTACCGCGCCGCGCAGGCCGCTGCGGGGGGCGTGCCCGGCCACCGGGAAACCCAGGGCGTGCGCCGCCAGCAACAGCGAATCGTACTGCGGGGCCGTGAGGTCGCCCAGGTATTTGGCGAAATCGTAGCCGCTGGCTTTGTATCGGCGTAGCAACTGCGCGCCCTTGGCGCTGGTGTAGGCCTTATCGCGGGTGAGTACCGGGGAGCCCAGGTACAGGTGCGGGGCCAGGGCCGGGGCACGGCGCAGACTGTCGCGCCAGCGCAGGTGCAGCGAGTCGCCGCGCATACTGCGCAGGCCCGTTACGCCGCTGGCTAAGTTGAGGCGGAAATAGGTGTCCAGCGAATGTGCAGTGCCCTCCTTGCCCGGCAGGTGGGCGTGCATGTCGATGAGGCCGGGCAGCAGGTACTTGCCGCCGCCGTCCACCGTCACCGTGCCGGCCGGCAGGCGCAGCTTGCCCGCGCTGCCAATGGCCCGAATCTTCCCGTTTTCGATGAGCACGGTCTGGCCCGGCATCACCTTGTTAGCATTCAGCGGCACCACGCTCACGTTGGTGATGGCCAGCGGGGCCTGCGCCTGCGCCGCAGTTCTTACACTGCAGAGCAGCCCGACGGCCAGCCAGAAAATCGAGGGTAAACGCATGAATATTGGTGGAAATAAAGCTTGAGATAAGACAAAGCAAACCTACGCAATCGGCTGCTTTACTTCTCCCGCTCAAATCATTCCCCAAACAAAAAGTCCCGACCGAATTTCGGTCGGGACTTCCGTATCTCAGGCGCTAAAGCAGCACTAGCGGCTGATGACCAGGCGCTTGGTGAGTACCGTGTTGTCGGTGGTCACCTTCACCAGGTAGATGCCGTTGGCCAGGGTGCCGGCGGCGATGTCGACCGAAACGGGCTGGCCGCTGCTGGCGCGGCCGGTGCTTAGCGTGGCAATCCGGGCCCCTTTCATATCGTATAGGGCGACGGTGTAGGTGCTGGCTTTCAGCATACTGAAGGACAGCACCGCGCTGCCCTGGCCCAGCGGGTTGGGGTGCAGGGTGCCCGTGGCGAGGGCCGCGGCGGCGGTAGTAGCCGTGGCGATGCTACCGCAGCTGGTGCCTACAATGTAGGTGTGCGGAGTGGCCGCCGTGTTATTCTCCGGGCCGTTGGGGCCCACCTGATAGGTGAAATACACGCTCGTGACCACGCCGGTGGCAATGGCCTTGGTGAAGGTGAAGTCGCCGGCGGCATTCTTCGCCATGATGTAGCCGGGATAAGCACCCGCGTTGCCTTCCCGAATGTAGATGATGGCCAGGTTGCCGCCGGCCGTGGCGCCCAGCGGGTGGAAGGTGTAGGTCACGTTGGGGCCAACGGTTTCGGCGCGGTAGCTGTATTCGGGCGTCACGGCGCACGAGCCGTCGGTGCTGCGCACCTGCACGGTGACGGGCGCCGAGGTAGTGGTGGTACCGCTGTTGTCGGTGGCCACGGCTGTGAGAATGTAGGTGCCGGTGGCCACGCCCGTCCAGGCGTAGGCGTAGGGCACGGTCAGGTCTTCGCCCAGCTTGGTGCTGCCCTGGTAGAACTCCACTTTGGTGACGGTGCCGTCGGTATCAGCGGCGGCAGCGGCAATGTTGATGGTGGCCGGCGCGGTGAAGGTTGAGGTGGCCGTGGGCGAAGTCAGGCTCACGGTGGGGGGGCTGTTGTTGGGGCCGCCGCCGCTGCACACCGTGCCCACGGTGTAGCTGTCGGGGTTGTTCACCGTGTTGTGCTCGGGGCCGCCCGCACCAAACTGGTAGGTGAAGTAGAAGCTGGTAACCACGCCGGTGGCAATGGCCTTGGTGAAGGTGAAGTCGCCGGCGGCATTCTTCACCATCGTGTAGCCGGGGTAAGCACCGTTATTGCCTTCGCGAATGAAGATGATGGCCAGGTTGCCGCCGGCCGTGGCGCCTAGTGGGTGGAAGGTATAGGTCACGTCGCCACCGTTGGTGTACACTTCGTAGCGGAACTCGCCGTTGGCGGCCGTGTTCACGCAGGGAACGGCGCGCACCTCCAGCGCCACTGCCGCCGAAGTGGTGGCGTAGCCGTCGGCCGCCGTGGCCTTGGCCGTGAGCGAGTAGGTACCCGGGCCCACGTTGGTCCACTCGTAGGAGTAAGGGGCGGTGAGGTCTTCGCCCAGCTTAGTAGTGCCTTGGAAGAACTCCACCTTGGCGATGGTGCTGTTGGCATCGGTAGCCGTGGCGGTAACGCTCACGCTGGCCGGGGCCGTCAGGCTGGTGCCGCTGGTTGGGGCCGTGATGCTCACCACGGGTACAATCGGGTCGGCCACCGAGATGCTCACAGCAGTCGAAGTGGTGGTGAGGCCGCCGGTGTCGGTGGCGCGGGCCGTGAGGGCGTAGCTGCCTACTGGCGCGCCCACCCAGGTGTAGGCATAAGGCGCGGTGAGGTCTTCGCCCAGCTTGGTGCTGCCCTGGAAAAACTCCACCTTATAAATGCCGCCGGCATCGGCCGCGTCGGCGCTGATGGTGATGCTGGCGGGCGTGAGGTAGCTGGCATTGGCTGCGGGCGCGGTCAGGCTCACGGTGGGGGCGGTGTTGCCGGCCGCCGTCACGAATACCGTTGCGGGGCTGGAAGTGGTGCCGACCCCCTCATCGTCGGTGGCTTTGGCGGTGAGGGCGTGCACGCCGGCCAGGGCATTAGCCCAGGTATAGGCATAGGGCGCGGTGAGGTCTTCGCCCAGTTTAGTAGTGCCTTGGAAGAACTCCACTTTGGTGATGGTGCCGTTGGCGTCGGCCGCCGTGGCGGTTAAGACCACGCTGGCGGGCAGGGTGATGATGGCGTTGGCGGCCGGGGCTGTCAGGCTCACGGTTGGGGGCGGGTTGGCAGCCACGCCACCGCTGTAGCGCACGTCGTCGAAGTAGAAATCAGCCGGGCCGGTCGCCGGGTCGCCAGCAAACATAAACAGCCCGTTCATTGCCAGCAGGTCGATGTTCATGCCCTGGTTGGGCTGGTTGAAGGTGCTCACCGGAATCGTAACTTCGTGCCAGCTGCCGTCGCGCACCAGCCCGAACTGCGTCGAGCCCGCCGGAAAGTTAACCCAACTCTCGCCGTGTCCGCTTTTCACGCCCACCTTAAACTGGCCGGCGTAGGTTGTCTTGAACTGAAACTTGAGCGCGCCATTGGCAAAGTTGCCCAGGTTTTTTACCGTGTTGTCCACGCCCATGCCGAACCAGTCGCCCGCGTTGGCGTGCACGGCCAGCACGTTGGCTCCCTCGAACGGCACCGGAGCGGGCGTGATAATGTTGACCAGGTTGTTCCAGTAGTAGAGGTTGGCATCGTTGCCATCAAAGGCCAGCTTGTTGGTGATGGCGGGGCGGTCCGACAGCACGCCGTATTCGCCGGCAAATGCCTGGTCCTTGCCAATGTACATCTCATCGCCGGGGCTTTGGTACAGGCGCACGTAGTCCACCAGCATGGCCGAGGGCAGCGGGGCGGTAATGTCGCCGGGGCTCATCTTGCCCGTGTACACGCCACCCACGGCCAGGTTCAGCAGCACAAACTGCGGCCGGTGGAATTCCTCCATGTCGGCAGCGGTAATGTTCTGGCTGAAATACTGCACATTATCCACGAATACCTTGATTTCGGTGGCCGTCCACTCCAGCTTGTACACGTGGTAGGCATCGGTGAGTGGGGTGCTGCTCTTGTAGAGTTGGCTCACGAAATCGTGCTTGCCCTGGTTCTGCCAGTGCAGGGCCGCGCTGGCCCAGCTGTTCACGCTGTTGGGGTACGATTCTGCGCTGCCCATCTCCATCACGTCAATTTCGCCGCTGGCGGGCCATTGTCCGCTCGCGCCCAGCATCCAGAAGGCAGGCCACAGCCCATTTTGCAGGTTGCTTACTCTAATGCGTGCCTCCAGCGTGCCGTACTTAAAATGCATCCGGCCCAGGGTTTTCAGGCGGGCCGAGGTAAATTCCTTGCCCTGAAAGGCTTCGCGTCGGGCCTCAATGCGCAGGCTGCCGTTGTCGATACGGGCGTTTTCGGGCCGACTGGTATAATATTCTAACTCCTGGTTGCCCCAGCCACACAGCGCGCGCTCGCAGCCATCGCCGAAGTCGAACGTCCAGGCATCGGGGTTGATGGTCGGGGCGTTGAAACTCTCTTCCCAGACGAGTGATTGCTGGGCCGAAGCCGCGCGACTACCGAAGCAGACCAATGCCAGCAGCAGCAGCCATCGGCCGGTCTTGTGGCAACTGTTCGAATAGTAGGGGTTTAAAATCATGCGTAGCGAGGGGTGGGAAAGGTGGAAGAGAAAAGACTTTGCCGTCGAGGAAAAAAAGTGAGCCGGCGACTTAAAAAAAGCTGCCTCCGTTACGTCAGTCACTTGCAGCCAAGAAGAAACGGAGGGTGTTGTATTTTATAACTATTCCGTTTCATTGCGTGCGTAGCGTATAATGTTGTGCTGGAATTTCCGCAATCATTTGCTGAAAAAAAATACTCTGAAGACTTATTAAAAGATATTACTGGTGTTTGCCATGCGTGTGCGGTAAGCGTAAGGACTTCGAATAGATTGGATTTTTCCGAATCAAACCGTTTTTCTAATATAGCATAAATGCTTAGTAAGTCAAGGCAGTGGGCCACAGAAGTCGGCACGTCATAGGACTGCTCGCTACTCAAAGGGGCTTCTCGGTAGCCCCGGCTTTGGCAGTAGTTGGGGTGATTCATCGGGTAGATGGGTGGGCTGGACGATTGGCTGCCGAAGAGCGGAGGGAGGAGCAGGGTTTGGGCAAATCGGAAAGGTGCTTTCAAACGGGAACAGGCAAAAAAAGCCCCGACACTAGATAGTGTCGGGGCTCGAAAATCCTTCATTAATTATTGGCTGGTCGCGTGCTACCCGCAATATCCGGTGTTCACGCAAACATCCCCACCGCATTCTTACTCGGCAGGGCCGTCTTTCCCATCAGAAATACATCCACTTCCCGCGCCGCCTCGCGGCCTTCCGAGATGGCCCAGACGACCAGCGACTGGCCCCGGCGCATGTCGCCGGCCACGAACACGTTGGGCTGGTTCGTAACGAAGGTTTTGTCGTCGGCCCGCACATTGCCGCGCTCGTCGAGGTCGATTTTCAGCTCGTTCAGAAGGCCTTCTACGCGGGGACCGGTGAAGCCCAGGGCCAGCAGCACGCGCTGACAGGGGATTTCGCGTTCGGAATCAGGTACTTCCTCGAAGCGGATGCGGCGGCCCAATACGTCAGTTTCCCAGGTTATGTCGCTCACGCGCAGGGCACGGAGGTTGCCGGCCTCATCGGCCAGGAATTCTTTGGTGTTGATGCCCCAGTAGCGCTGGCAGCCTTCTTCGTGCGAGGTGCTGCTGCGAAAAATGTGCGGCTCCAGCGGCCAGGGCGTGTGAGCCGGGCGCTCGGGGCCGGGTTGGTGCATAAGGGCAAACTGCGTGACTGACCGGGCCCGCTGGCGGTTGGCCGTGCCCACGCAGTCGGAGCCCGTGTCGCCGCTGCCAATCACCACCACGTCCATATCGGTGAAGATTAATTCCTTCTCAGCCGCAATGCCCAGCTCGCTCACGCGGCGGTTGTGCTGGGTGAGGTAGTCCATGGCGAAATGGATGCCGGGCAGTTTGCGGCCGGGAATGGCGAGGTCGCGCGGCAGGCTGGCCCCGCCGGCCAGCACCACGGCATCGAAGTTGTGGGTGAGGTCGGCCCCGGTAATATCGCGGCCGATTTCGACCCCGCAATGGAACACAATGCCGTCGTCTTCCAGCAGCTTAATGCGCCGGTCAATCACCCACTTACCGAGCTTGAAATCGGGGATACCGTAGCGGAGCAGGCCGCCGGGCCGGTCGTCGCGCTCGAATACGGTGACGAGGTGGCCGGCCCGCGCCAGCTGCGCCGCCGCCGCCAGCCCCGCCGGACCAGAGCCCACCACGGCCACCGTCTTACCCGATTTCAGGACCGGGGCCGTGGACTGCACGTAGCCCTTGGCGAAAGCAATTTCAATGATGTGCTTCTCGATTTCCTCGATGGCCACCGGGCTGCTGTGGATGCTGAGCACGCACGCTGCCTCACATGGCGCAGGGCAAATGCGGCCCGTAAACTCCGGGAAGTTGTTGGTGGCGCTGAGAATCTGGTAGGCATCCTCCCATTTTTCCTCGCGCACGGCGTCGTTGAATTCGGGAATGATGTTGCCCAGCGGGCAGCCCGAGTGACAGAACGGAATGCCGCAATCCATACATCGGGCGGCCTGCTGGGTGA
>JAYSZD010000521.1:0-10120 GCA_043738185.1 Hymenobacter sp.
CGCTGCTGAGACCCGGCAGCTGCTGGTCGCTACGCATTCGCCGGCCTTGCTCAATGCCTTGGTGCCGGAGCAAGTGTGGGTATTGCACCGCGGCACCGATGGCTACACGCAGGCTACCCGCACGGATGAGTTGCCGGGCATTTCGGCTATGGTGGAAGAAGGCACGCCACTGGGCTACCTGTGGTCGCGCAACTTCTTCGACGTGGGCAACCCGCTGGATTTTCCAACTCCTGTTCAGTAGTCCGATGCGGGTTGATTTTCTGGTCGAAGAGCTTCCGGCCAAAGCCGCGCTGGACAACCTGCTGCCGCGCTTGCTGCCGGGCTGCGTATGCCGTGTGCGCGTTTTTGAGTGGTGGCAGGATTTGCTGGGGCAACTGACGGCCGTGCTACGAGGCTACCACCGCCGCATATTCCAGCAAGGCGACGCTGACTTGCGGGTGGTGGTGCTGGATGGCGACGGAATTTGCACGCGACGCAAGGCCGACCTGGAAGCGCGAGCGATGGCGGCCGGCCTCGTCACCAAAACCACTGCCGGGCCAGCGCAGCCTTTTCACGTGCTCAACCGCGTGGCGGTGCAGGAATTAGAAGCGTGGTGGCTGGGCGACCGGGAAGCCATTATAGCGGCCTATCCAAACGTAAAACCTTCTCACTTCAAGGGCCGCGAAGGCGATTGTGATAGGCCTTTAAAGCCCAGCGACGTGCTGTGGACAGTGCTGAAACAAGGGCGCTATTTCCCAATCAGCAAGCCCAAAACGCTATGGGCAGCGGCTATCAGCCAGCATATAGACCCCGCTCGCAGCAAGTCGGCCAGCTTCTGCTCGTTTCGGGATGGATTGGCGGCTCTGCGCTGAAGCAATGCGGCTATTCCCGGACTGAAAGTCCGCGCTAATCACACAATGGCCTTGCCATCCTCCGCTACTGCTTTCTGCGCCAAATCCTTGGTTTTGCCAATGATATAGCGCCGGCCCTTGTCGTAGCTAAAGTAGCTCCAGGTCCATTGCAGCAGCACCATCAGGCGGTTGCGGAAGCCGATGAGGGACACCACGTGCACCACGCCCCAGGCCAGCCAGGCCAGCAAGCCCTGCAAGTGGTACTCGCGGCCAAAAAGCTTCACGTCGGCCACGGCGTGGTTGCGGCCGATGGTGGCCATGGCGCCCTTGTCCTGGTAGTGGAACGGCCGGAGCGGCTGGCCCGCCAGCAGCCGGGCCAGGTTTTCGCCCAGCAGGCGGCCTTGCTGCAAGGCCGGTTGCGCCACCATGGGGTGGCCCTCGGGGTGCGCGGCGGTGTGCATGGCAGCAATGTCGCCGATGGCAAACACGTTTTCGTAGCCCCGCACGCGGCTGCACTCGTCCACGGCGTAGCGGTTGCCGGGCAGCAGGCATTCGGAACGCAGGCCGGCAATGGGTGCGCCCGTGACGCCGGCCGCCCAAATCAGGGTGCGGGTGATGAACTGCTGGCCCGTATTCAGCGTCACGGTGTAGCCGTCGTAGGATTTCACGCGTGCCTCCAGCCACACCTGCACGCCAAATGCCTTCAGTCCCTCCAGGGCCTTTTGCGAGGCATTAGCCGACATGCCTTTGAGCAGTGTCGGCCCACTTTGCACTAGGTGAATGTCCATTTGCTTGAAGTCCAGCTCGCGGTAGTCCTTGGGGAATACGTGGGTGCGCAGCTCGCTCAGGGCCCCGGCAATTTCGACGCCGGTGGGCCCGCCGCCCACTATCACGAAGTCGAGCAGGCTATTGATTTGCTCCAGGTCGCCGAGCTGCAATGCCTGCTCAAAGTTCGAGAGCACGGTGTTGCGCAGCTCAATGGCATCGTCGATGCTTTTGATGGCGATGGCGTTTTTGGCCATTTGCTCATCGCCGAAGTAGTTGGTGGTGGCGCCGGTGGCCAGCACCAGGTAGTCGTAGCGCACGCGCCCGATGCTGGTTTCCACCACCTGCGCTACGGCGTCCACGGCCTGCACCTCGGCCATGCGGAAGTAGAAATTCTCCTGCTGGCTCAGGATTTTGCGAAACGGCGACACGATGTCGCCCTCATCAATCCCGGCCGACGCCACTTGGTAGAGCAGCGGCTGAAACGTGTGGTAGTTCTGCTTGTCGATGAGCACGACCTGCACCGGCGCGTGGGCCAAGGCCTTGGCCAGCTCCAGGCCGCCAAAGCCGCCGCCCACTATCACCACGCGCGGCTTGCCGAGGTCATCAATCTTTATTAAGCCTTCCATACGGTAAATCTCGGGGCCGGCGAGTGCCCGGCAGCGGCGTTACTTACCGCATTCGGCGGTAAGGGGTTGCTGGTGGCTAGTTGGCAGCCTGCTCAAACAGCAGCCTTTTGGCCGAGCTTGGCTCGCAGAGTCGCAGCTTCCGGCCTTCGATTACAAAGTGAACCGGCGGTGAATCTGTCCCAAGCCGCGCCGCCGCAAGCTCCCACCATGAGGCTGGAATCGGCTGTTATCGAACTCTTACCATAGATTCGGCTGTTGGGGCGCTACTTCCATAGTTCTTAATTTTTTGCTTGTGAATGTATTGCCGTCCGTTGCCCTGTTTGTTGGAACCTGCTTGTTGGGGGCCGCCGCGCCAGCCCCCCGCGCAGTCGAAAACCAGTCCGTAACCGTCGTGGTAACGTCGCTGGTATCCACCACTTCCACCGTGCGGCTGTACTTCTACAACACCCGCGAAGGGTTTCTGAAGAGTGGCAAATGGGCGTTTTCCAAAGCGGTGAAGCCCGAAGGCAAGCGACAGTTTACGCTGCCCGTGGAGCTGCCGCAAGGCGAGTGGGCCGTGGCCATCACCCAGGACCTCAACAACAACGAGAAAATCGATAAGAACTTCATCGGCATTCCCACCGAGCCCTACGCGTTTTCCAACAACATCCGGCCCACCGTGGCCGCGCCCGGTTTCGACGAATGCAAGTTCCTGGTGAGTGGGCCGGGTAAAGTTGTGAGCATCGTGCTCAAAGACTAGAATCGGCTGCAGAAAAGCCCGCTGCTTGCCTGACAAGGGGAGTTACCCGCCCGTGTGCGTGGTGAGCCGGCGCGGCCAGCGGTTAGTCCCAAATGATTTCCGGGGTTGCTTTGGCCAGCTCCCTGCCGCTGGCCGTGCGGATGCGCAACGTGAATTGTTGCGGCGTTCCGCCAGTTGGTTTGGGGCCGATGCGCAGGCTGATGGGCACGTAGAGGTCGCGACCTTGCCACTTGTTTAGCGAGTCGGCGAGCTGGGCCAGGGGGAAGTCGAGGTTGCTGTACCGACTGTAGCCGCCGGTGCAGCGCACGAATGTTTCCAGCGACTGGCCCGCGGGCACGTCATTGAACGCGTTGTTGCTGGTGAGCGTCACCGCTGCCACCTTCTCTTTCAGGCCTTTCATGCCGCCATCCTCGCACTGCCAGGCATGGGCCTGGGTCACAAACGGCGAGCTGCCCCAGGCACCTGCCACCAAATCCACGTCCAGCCGCACGTCGACCAGCAACTCTGGTGCCGAGGTGCGGGTCCCGTCAACGAGTAGCGGGCTGCCCGGGGCCGGCTCGGTCATAAACAGCATTATTTCCCGCAGGCTAGCGAAGTCACGCGTTTCTTCCCGGCAGCAGGCCACCGGCACCAGGCCCAGAAATAAGAGCGTCAGAAATAGCTTAATGAGCCTTGTTTGAATACGGTAGTGAGCCATTGCGCGGGGTGCCAGGAAGTAGAAGTAGAACATGCAAGATACTCGCAAAAAGTACGGCTGCGGGAGCTGCTTTTAGTTTCCCATCGGCCGGCCAGCACCAGCCGTACTACGGTGGGTCAGCCCACTTGTAGGGAACGTGCCTTGGTACTTTTAATGCGCGCATCCCAACCGGAAAATGCGCCAGGGCGCGTTCCTACGCCGCCGGTTGCAGTGTCGCCAGCTGTTTGTTGATGAAGTCGATTTCCTCAAACGTGAGCTGGAAACTCATGGCGCGGGCGTTTTGCACGGCTTGCTCCGGGTTGCGGGCGCCCACCAGCGCCACGCTGATGCCGGGCTGCGCCAGCGTCCAGCGCAGCACCAGCTGGCCGAGGGTGGCGTTTTTGGTTTCGGCCAGCGGGCGAATTTTGTTCAGCACAGCGTTGGTGCGGGTCACGGCTTCGGGCGTGAACAAGCGGTGGCCGTTGCGCAGGTCGCCTTCGCCAAACTCCTGGCCGGGCTTGATTTTGCCCGTCAGCAAGCCCAGCTGCAGCGGACTATACACCAGAATAGCCTTGTTGTTGTCGAGGCAGTACGGCACTACATCGGCCTCAATATCGCGCCGCACCATGCTGTAGGGCACCTGATTGGAAACCAGGTTCAGGGTCTTTTCAGCTTCCTGCATCTGCGCCACCGAGTAATTGCTTACGCCCGCGGCCCGCACTTTACCCTGCTCCATGAGGCGCGCCAGGGCCTCCATGGTCTCGGCTATCGGCGTGGTGGTGTCGGGCCAGTGCTGCTGGTAGAGGTCGATGTAGTCAGTGCCGAGGCGGCGCAGGCTGTCTTCGCACTCTTTAATGATGCTGTCGCGGCTGGCGTATTTGTACACGTCTAGGTCGTGGCCGTGGTTGTCCTTGGTTTTCATGGCGAATTCGCCCTGGGCCAAATCCCAGCGCATGCCAAACTTGGTGAGGATTTGCACTTTGTCGCGCGGCAGGGTTTTGAGGGCTTCGCCCACTATTTGCTCGCTCAGGCCCATGCCGTACACGGGGGCCGTGTCGATGCTGGTCACGCCCAAATCGTAGCTGGCATGAATGGCGCCCACGGCGTCGTTCTGTTCGGTGCCACCCCACATCCAGCCGCCC
The DNA here is from genome assembly GCA_043738185.1 of Hymenobacter sp. Lineage (GTDB taxonomy): Bacteria > Bacteroidota > Bacteroidia > Cytophagales > Hymenobacteraceae > Hymenobacter. Next base: position 4,782 of record JAYSZD010000521.1, read on the forward strand.
GCCGCCCAGCTACCGAAGGCGATGCGCGAAACCCGGACGCCGGAGGAGCCTAATTCTTGAAATTCCATAAAAGGGGAGGGGAGTGAAAAGTGCTAGTCAAATGGGACGAGAGCTGGCGCAGCTAACTGCCTAATCCGGCGGAATGTTGCGCCCCACCCGCCCGCCAAGCACAGACGCGCGGCAATAATAAACCGTAAACTTTTTAGACCAACTCAATTGTTGTACCTACATTGGTTTTATAATGTCCTTTATTATGAAAGTTGAAATCTGGTCCGACATCGTTTGCCCCTTCTGCTACATCGGCAAGCGCCGCTTCGAGCACGCCCTCGAAAAATTCCCGCACGCCGACCAGGTAGAAGTGGTTTGGCGCAGCTTCGAGCTGACGCCCGACTACCAACCCGAGCCCGGCCGCAACGTGTATGAGTCCCTGGCCGAGAAAAAAGGCATTCCGGTGACCCAGGCCAAGCAAATGAGTGATAACATGGCCAACATGGCCAAGGAAGTGGGCCTGAACTACGACTTCGACCACGCCGTGCCCACCAACACGTTCCTGGGCCACCAGCTCATTCACCTGGCCGCCAAGCACGGCAAGCAGGGCGAAGCCAAGGAGCGCCTGATGGCCGCCTACTACCTGCAGGGCCAGAACCTGAACGAAATTGACACGCTGGCGCAGCTGGCCTCGGAAATCGGCCTCGACGCCGAAGACGCCCGCGCCGCCCTCTCCGCCGGCACCTATGCCGAACAAGTACGCTACGACGAGTATCAGGCTCAGCAAATCAACGTACGCGGCGTGCCCTTCTTCGTCTTCGAAGACAAGTACGCGGTATCGGGTGCCCAGCCCACTGAGCTGTTTGCCGAAGTATTGGAAAAGGTGTGGGACGAGTCCCAACCTGCCAAACCCGCCCCGGTAATGCTGGCCGACGGCTCCGCCTGCGGGCCCGACGGCTGCGAGGTATAAACGCACCATTTAATGGCTGAAATTCTTCTGGTTTATCTATTAGAATTGCCATCATTTGGTTCGTAAGACTTTCTAAACAGCTTCATCGAAAAAAATGTCATGCAGCGCATTCTGCGTATGAAGCAGAGACGAAGCATGACGGTTGGTTGTGCACGACAACATAAACGCCCATTTCCAATGGACCCCGCCATCCTTCTTCCCGCCGCCAGCTACGATTTTGCCACCATTCAGAAAGTGAGTGGCGCCGGCCCGCCCGTTTCGGCTTCCGACCAGCTCGCGGCCGAGGAACCGCTGGAAATCCGGGTGGGCTATGAGGTGGCGGGGCAGCGGCAGCACCGGACCCTGTCCGTGACTATGCGTACGCCGGGGCACGATGAGGAGCTGGCCGCCGGATTCCTGCTCACCGAGGGCATTATTCAGGGCAAGGCCGACGTGTTGGGCATCATTCCCTGCCCCGACGTAAAAAAGGCCGAAGAAGCTGGCAACGTGACTCGGGCCGAGCTCGCGGCCCACGTAAAAGTGGATTTTGGGACTTTGGAGCGGCATTTTTACACCAGCTCCAGCTGCGGGGTGTGCGGCAAAACCAGCATCGATGCCGTGCGCACTGCCTCCTGCCCCCTGCTGCCCACCAAGGGGCCGTACCTCAGTTATGAAACGGTGCACCTCTTGCCCGAGCGCCTGCGCGCCGCCCAGGCCGGGTTTGAGCAAACCGGCGGCCAGCACGCCGCTGCTCTGTTTACGCCGGCCGGTGAGCTGCTTTTGTTGCGCGAAGACGTGGGCCGCCACAACGCCCTGGACAAGGTGATTGGCGCCGCCTTGCTGGCCGACTGGCTGCCCCTGCACCAGCACGTGCTGCTGGTGAGTGGCCGCGTGAGTTTCGAGCTGGTGCAGAAAGCTGCTGCTGCGGGCATTGGCATCATTGCGGCCGTGGGTGCGCCCAGCAGCCTGGCCGTGCAGGCCGCCGAAAGTTTTGGCATGACGGTGCTGGGCTTTGTGCGGCAGGGCCGCTACAACGTATACAGTCACGGCTGGCGGTTGAAAGAAACCAATGACTAGCTGCTGTTACGCAATGGGTGATAGCGCGAGCCTTGTAGTTCGCGTTTACGCCGCTGTAACGGTGCGGGGACGCGAACTACAACGTTCGCGCTACATCGCTGGCGGCACCTTAGCGAAAGCGCTGCGTAACAGCAGCGACTAGCATGGCTAGAAAAGTTGCTCAATTGCTATAGTTGCCTGCAACGGTCGTCCGGGCTTTGCGTTACCTTTGAAGAGGGCGACTTAAGACTTCCGCACCATGAAACTCCGCATTGAAGACGACACCCTGCGGCTGCGCCTCTCCGGCTCCGAATTGCAGGAATTTGCAACTACCGGCCGGGTGGTTTCCAGCGTACACTTTGGAGCTGGCACTGACCAGCAGCTTGCGTATGCCCTGGAGCGGGGCTCCGAATTGGCGCAAGCCATGCCGCTGGCTGAGCCCGTACAAGTGTACTACGAGCCGGGCGCCATCACTGTGCGCGTGCCCTTCGCGTTGGCCAAAGCTTGGGTGGAAACCGACCAGAATGGGTTTTCGCACGTCCTGCCGCTGGCTGAAAATCAGCAACTCACTGTTTTGGTTGAAAAAGACCTCGACTGTCGCCATTAGCGTGAAATTATGAGTTGTGAATTATGAATTAGGAATTGGGGACGGCCCACCAGGCATTCTGCGCTGGCCGTAGTCAATAATTCCATTCTATCCATAAACTCATCATTCATATCTCATAACTCATAATTCAAAACCGATGGAAAAATCTCCCGCCGCAGACCCCAGCCAGGCTGGCAAAACCGAACAGCAAGGCGCTGAAAGCAACCAGCCCCGTAGCGGCGAGCGGCCCGACCAGGGTGCCGCGCCTGCGCCCGACCATTACACCCCCGCCTCCCAAAGCCACCACGACATGAGCAGTATAGACGCGCCCGATGTGCCCAACGCCAAGTACCGCCATCCCATTCTGGCCCAGCCCCCGGAAGCCCTGACCGGGCTCAAATTGAAGGAGCAGGACCGGGTAGCGGCTGGTGTTACGGCCGTGATTAAATCGATGGAGTTCAGCTGGAGCGAGGGCGGCCTGCAGCGCGGTACCAAGGGCCTGCTCCGGATGAACCAGAAGGACGGTTTTGACTGCTCCAGCTGCGCCTGGCCCGACCCCGACGACCACCGCTCGGTAGCCGAATTTTGCGAGAACGGCGCAAAGGCCACCGCGTCCGACGCTGACGATAAGGCGGCCGGACCCGAGTTTTTTGCCAAATACAGCTTGGCTGAACTCTCGCGCATGACCGACCGCGACCAGAACAACGCCGGCCGTCTCACGCATCCGATGGTAAAACGCCCCGGCGACAACCATTACAGCCCCATTACCTGGCCCGATGCGTTCAAAATCATTGGTGATGAGCTGAACGCGCTGAATTCACCCGACGAAGCCATTTTCTACACCTCCGGCAAGGTGCCGAACGAGCCGGCGTTTCTGTTTCAGCTCTTTGCCAAGCAGTTCGGTACCAACAACCTGCCTGACTGCTCCAACATGTGCCACGAGAGCAGCGGCTCGGCCCTCAGCCCCACGCTGGGCCTGGGCAAAGGCTCCGTCACGCTCAACGATTTGCACGAGGCCGAAGTCATTCTCATCATCGGTCAGAACCCCGGCACTAACCACCCGCGCATGCTGTCGGCGCTGCAAAAGGCCAAGCGCAACGGGGCCAAAATCATCAGCGTAAATCCGCTGATTGAAGCAGGCCTTCAGAATTTCAAAAATCCTCAGGATTTCATGAACCCGCTGCGGGCCCTGGGCGCCCTTATCGGCGATGGCACCCAGATTACCGACCTGTTCCTGCAAGTGCGGATTGACGGCGACATGGCCCTGCTGCGCGGCATCATGAAGCACCTCTTCGAAGCCGAAGACCTGAACCCCGGCCGAGTAGTAGACCACGGCTTCATTGCCGAGCACACCACCGGGTTCAAGTCCTTCGAGCAGAACATTCGCAATACCAGCTGGGAAGACATCGAGTCGGAGAGCGGCATTAGTCGCGCTCAGCTGCTGGAAGCGGCCAATATGCTGGCCACCAAGCAGAAAATTATTACCTGCTGGGCCATGGGCGTCACGCAGCAGCGCCAGGGTGTGCAAACCATCCAGGAAATCGTGAACCTGCACCTGATGAAGGGTGCCATCGGCAAGCCCGGTGCGGGCACCTGCCCGGTGCGCGGCCACTCCAACGTGCAGGGCGACCGCACGATGGGCGTGTGGGAGAAACCCGCCAAGGAATTTCAGGACTCGCTGGGCAAGGAGTTCAATTTCCGCCCGCCCTACGAGCACGGCCTCGACGTGGTGGATTCCCTCAAGGCCATGTACCGGGGACAAACCAAGGTGTATTTCAGCTTTGGCGGCAACTTGCTGGCCGCTGGCCCCGACACCGAAGTCATTGCCGAAGGCATGCGCAAGCAGAAGCTAACCGTGTTTGTGGGTACCAAACTCAACCGCGGCCATCTCGTGACCGGCGAAACCAGCCTACTGCTGCCCTGCTTCACGCACTTGGACATTGACATGCAGAAAGCCGGACACCAGATGACTTCCTGCGAGAATTCGATGGGCGTGGTGAGCCAGAACAAAGGCGTGCTGGTCCCGCTGCCCGGCCAGATGATGAGCGAAGTCGCCATAATTGCGGGCGTGGCCATTGCCACCCTGGGCGATAAAACCAACATCGCCGATTGGGTGGCCATGACGGAGAATTACGACGTTATCCGCGACCACATCAGCCGCGTTATTCCGGGTTTTGAGGACTTCAATGAGAAGCTACGCCGCCCCGGCGGATTCTATCTGCCCAACGGCCCCCGCGAGCGGAAGTTCACCACCAAAAACGGCAAGGCCAACTTCTCCACCACCCAGCTGGAGAAGCACCACCTCGAACCCGGCCAGCTGGTGCTGATGACCGTGCGCAGCCACGACCAATTCAACACCACTATTTACGAGTATAACGACCGGTACCGCGGCATTCAGGGCGAGCGCCGCGTGCTGTTCATGCACCGCGACGACATGGCCGACCGTGATATTAAGGCCAAGGACCTCATCGATATCACCAGCCATTTTGAGGGCGCCGAGCGTACGGTAGAGAAATTCGTGGCCGTTCCCTACGACATCCCGAGAGGCAACGTATCGGCCTATTTCCCCGAGGCTAACCCGCTGATACCAATTAACAGTGTGGCCAAGGTCAGTAACACGCCCACGTCCAAGTACGTGGTAGTGACGGTGGTCCCTACAGCTGTGAACAACGAAAAGCGGATTAAGTCCCGTGAGGCAATGATGGCCGAGTAGCCAGAACGCTGCTAAAAAGAATTAACAGAAAAGGCCCCGACTCAAGT
>JAYSZD010000522.1:0-1573 GCA_043738185.1 Hymenobacter sp.
GGCACATAAACTTCCTCCCGTTCCTTGGCGAGGCCGATGATCGGCTGGCTGGACAGCCCCAGCCGCTGCAATTCCTCACAGGCCGACGATAGCTGGCCCTTGCCGCCATCGACGATGATTAGCTGGGGCAGACTGGCACCTTCGTCCACCAGGCGGCGGTAGCGGCGGGAAACCACTTCGTACATGGAGTCGAAGTCGTTGGGGCCGATGACGGTTTTGATGTGGTAGTGGCGGTAGTCGCGCTTGCTGGGCTTGGCGTTGCGGAAGCAAACCATGGCGGCCACGGGGTTGTCGCCCTGAAAGTTGGAGTTGTCGAAGCATTCGATGTGCTTGGGCAGCTCGGTGAGGCGCAGGTCCTTTTTGATGGTTTCCATGATGCGCACCTCGTTGCTGTCCTTGCTCTTTTCGTTCATGCTTTCCTTCTCCTTGCGGGCGTAGAGCACGTTTTTGATGGCCAGCTCCAGCAGCTTGCGCTTGTCGCCGATTTGGGGCACGGTGAGCGTGGTGCCGGGCAGGGGCAGCGCGACGGCCACGTTGGTAAGGATTTCGCGCGACTCGCTCTCAAACTCCTGGCGGAGCTGCATGATGAGCGGGGCGAGGATTTCAGCGTCGTCCTCATCGAGCTTTTTCGTCACTTCCAGGCTTTGGGTGAGGATGATGCTGCCGTTCATCACCTTCAGATACGTGATGAAGCCGGACTTTTCGTTGCTGGCGATGGCGAAGACGTCGATGTTGGTGAGCGTGTCGCTCACGATGGTGCTTTTGGCTTGGAAGGCTTCGAGCTTGTCGAGCTTCACCTTGAACTGGTGGGCCAGCTCGTACTGCATTTCCTGGGCGGCGGCGCTCATTTTCTCCCGGAAGTACTGCTTCGGGATACGCAGGTCGCCGTTGAGAATGTTGCGGATTTGCTGGATGTAGGCGTTGTAGGTGGCCTCGTCCTCCTTGGCCACGCAGGGGGCGTTGCAGTTGCCGATTTGCAGCTCCAGGCAGGGCTTGAACTTGCCGGCCTCCACGTTTTCGACGCTGAGCTTGTAGTTGCAGGTGCGCAGCGGATAGAGCGCCCGAATGAGCTCCAGCAGCACGTTCAGGGCCGTGCCGTTGGCGTAGGGACCGTAGTAGCGCGAACCGTCGTTAATCTTGTTGCGGGTGGGAATCAGGCGCGGAAACCGCTCGTTGGTGAGGCAGAGGAAGGGGTAGGTTTTGCCGTCCTTCAGTAGGATATTGTACTTGGGCTGGTGTTGCTTGATGAGGTTGTTTTCGAGCAGAAAGGCATCCGACTCCGAATCCACGATGGTAAACTCCAGGCGCTTGATGTTGCGGACCAGCGTCTGGGTTTTCTTGTTGTGGTCGTTTTTGGTGAAGTAGCTGCTCACGCGCTTGCGCAGGTCGATGGCCTTGCCCACGTAGATGATGCCCTCGTCATCAAAATACTTGTACACGCCGGGCTTGTGGGGAAGGGCGTTGATGAGGGCTTGCAGTTCGGGATTGGCTGCCATAAATCGCTGATTACCGCTGATTGATTTGATTACGTTGATTCGGGGGGCGCGTTGGGAACAGGGAAATACCGCGCCGG
>JAYSZD010000523.1:0-10110 GCA_043738185.1 Hymenobacter sp.
GTCGTGCTTTTTCCGCACGAGGAGTAACCATCAATGGCGATAACGAGTTGTTTCATAACGACGCGGGCGGCCATTGGCCCCGCAAGATTACGAAATCCAAGCCTTACGCGCGGCGGGCGGCGTCTTTAAGCGGCCCGGCACCGAGGTAAAAAAGGCCGCCACCGACGCGCTTTCTCCCTCATTCAGTTGCGCATCGACCAAATAAAAGGGATTGAAAAAAAATCTCCCAGCTAGCCCAACCCCCGTCGTGCCGTCGCGGCCGGTGCCCCATTCGCCCCGGTACACCTGCACCAGGCAGTGCCCCAGAAAGCAGCCCAGCGCCATCACCACGCCTTCGCGCTCGGCGGCGGGCAGCTGGCCGCGCTGCGCCTCAATAAAGTTGGCCAGGTGGGCGACGGCTTCGGCATCGAACGCTTTTAGTTTCAACTGTGCGCGCACCTGCTCGGCGGCGGTCTGAATAGAATCGAGGGGAGTGGGCGTTGGGTCAGCCATAGAAGTCAGATTTTTTGGTGACAGGTGCTACTGAAGCGGTTTGGAAATTATAAACAGCTTCGCCGTAGGTTTTACAACTTTCCCTCGCCTCCTGTTTTTTTTCGGCCCGCAACTCGGCGGGAACATTATTGGCGCTACCGGTCGCAGGGGCAGGGCTCGGCTTTGCCACGGCCGTGCTTTTTGTACCAGCTGGTTTTCTTTTGCTGGGCGGTGCGGCGGGCGCAGCTGCTCAGGGTGCTGGCGCCGAAGCTCAGCAGCAGCAGCACGAGGACGAGCAAAAACGACTGGGATTTCCTCATGGCAGGTATTTCACTCAAAGTTAAGGTTCTTTGCCGACTGAGCCGCCCGGCCCGGCCCCACGAATTTTCGCTTCCCACATGATTTCCCCTGACTTTTCCCTCATCGCCAACGTCGTCAACGTTTTTGCCCGTACCATTCAGCCCGCCACCATCCGGGTAACGGGCGGGCGCATTGCCAGCATCACGCCCACCGGCGCCACCGCGCCCGATGCCGCCCTGCCCTACGCCCTGCCGGGCTTTGTGGACGCGCATGTGCACGTCGAAAGCTCCCTGCTGGTGCCCACCGAATTCGCCCGCATGGCCGTAACGCACGGTACCGTGGCCACCGTGTCGGACCCCCACGAAATTGGCAACGTGCTGGGCGTGGCCGGCGTCGAGTTCATGCTGGAAAATGCCCGCCACTCGCCATTTAAGTTCTGCTTTGGGGCGCCCAGCTGCGTGCCCGCCACGCCGTTTGAAACCGCCGGGGCCGAAATCACGGCCGCCGACATCGCCAGGCTGTTCGAAAACCCCAAAATCGGCTACCTGGCCGAGATGATGAACTGGCCCGGCGTGCTGCACCGCGACGCCGACGTGATGGCCAAAATTGCCATTGCCCAAGCCGCTGGCCGCCCCGTGGACGGCCACGCGCCCGGCCTGCGCGCCGACGACGCGGCCCACTACGCCAGCGCCGGCATCAGCACCGACCACGAGTGCTTCACGGCGGCTGAAGCCCGCGACAAGCTGGCCGTGGGCATGAAAATCCTCATCCGCGAAGGCTCGGCGGCCCGCAACTTCGACGCCCTCATCGAACTGCTGCCCGAGCACTACGCCAACCTGATGTTCTGCTCCGACGACAAGCACCCCGATACGCTGGTGCTCGGCCACATCAACCAGCTGGTGCAGCGCGCCGTGGCCCTGGGCCTCGACGTGTTTCAGGTGCTACGCGTGGCCTGCGTCAACCCGGTGAAGCACTACAACCTGCCGGTGGGCCTGCTGGAAGTGGGCGACCCGGCCGACTTTATCACCGTCGGCAATTTGCAGGACTTCACCGTGCTCCAGACGTACTTAAATGGCGGATTGGTGGCCGAAAACGGGCAGTCGCGGCTGCCGGCCGCGCCCATCGCGGTAGTCAATAATTTCCATGCCCTGCCGGTAGCGCCCGAGGACTTTCAATTGCCGGCGCCTCAGGTTGAGCAGCCGATGCTGCGCGTTATTGAGTGCTTAGACGGCCAGCTCATCACCGCCCGCGTGGACTTGCCGGCGCCGGTCGAAAACGGCCTCGTGGTGCCCGATGTAGCCAATGACGTGCTCAAACTGGCCGTTATCAACCGCTACCAGCCGCAGGTGGCGCCGGCCCTGGCTTTTATCCGGGGTTTCGGGCTGACACACGGGGCGCTGGCCAGCAGCGTGGGGCACGACTCGCACAACATCACGGCCGTGGGCTGCGACGATGCCAGCCTGGCGCGCGCCGTAAATCTGGTCATTGCGGCCAAAGGCGGCCTGGCCGCCGTGGGCGCCGACGGCCGGGAAATACTGGTGCCGCTGCCCGTGGCCGGCCTCATGTCGGACCAGGAAGGGCCGGCCGTGGCCAGCGCCTACGCGGCCGTCGATGCCCTGGCCAAGGAGCTGGGCTCGCCCCTGGGCGCCCCGTTCATGACACTTTCGTTTATGGCGCTGCTCGTGATTCCCAGCCTGAAGCTGAGCGATAAAGGCTTGTTCGACGGGCAGCAGTTCGCCTTCGTGGACGCCGTGGAATAGGCTAGATTCAGCCATTTCTGCTTATAAAGGCAATTTTTACGGCGCTAACAACGTAGTACGCATCCCGGCGGCCGTGGCACTGCCCGCGGCCTGACTTGGTCCTGACCCAACATTATGTTTTTGTTACTTCGACTTCACTCGTGGCATTCGGTTTCTTATCGGTCGAAACCGTGGGCTATTCTGCTGGCAGCCGGGCTGGCCAGCCTTGCGCCACCGGCCCTGGCGCAGAAATACCGCACGGCGGCGGGCATTCGCGCCGGCGGCGGTACTTACGGCCTCACCGTGCAGCAGCTGGTGCTGCCCAGCACCACCCTGGAGGGCCTGGCGCTGCTTTCGGCCCGCGAGCGCAGCGCCACCGTGCTGGCCGAGCGCCACTTTGGTATTCTTGGCCCCAGCCTTAATTATTACTTCGGGGCCGGGGCCCACGTCGGTAGCCACAAGGACGACGGCACTTTCTGGGGCTTCGACGGCATTGTGGGGGCCGAGTACAAAATCCCCTTTGCCCGCGTCGTGCTTTCGGTCGATTTCAAGCCCACAGTCGAGTTCAACTCCGCCGACTGGACCCGGTTTCCGACGGCCTTTTCGGTGCGCTACATTTTGGTGAAGCAGAAAAAGGAAAGCGTCAAAGGGTTCTTTGAGCGGATGAAGGACAAAATAAAAGGCTCCGACTCGGAATGAGCGGGAGCCTTTCACTTTGTCAACACTATTGATTCAGCGTTTTGGTCAACAGCCGCTTAAAACCGTTTTTGGAGCAGCTTACGCATCTTTTCTTCAGTGAGCGGCTTGGTAAGGTACTCCACGTTGGGGTACTGGGCTACGCGGGCTGTGTCGGCGCTGTGCATGGAGGTGGTGAGCACGGCCATCACCGTCTTGTCCTGCACGGGCTGAGGCAGGGCGTTGTACAGCTCCAGGAAATCGAAGCCGGACACGCCCGGCATTTTCAGGTCCACGAACACCAGGTCGGGCGCGGACGCCTGGGAGTCTGTAATAGCATTGCCCCATAGCGTTTCGAACGCCTCATCGGCGCGCGAAAACGTGCTGACCTGCTCAGCTACAGCCAGCCGACCCAGGAGGCGGTTATTGAGAAAACTGGTGGTTTCGTTATCATCAACCAGTACAATGTGATTCAAATTCGCCGACATATATAAGGTTTGATTTATAACTTTTACGAAGATACCAACCCCGGTGCGTTCCCGCAATAGGCCGGCTTCTTACAGCCAGCCCTGAGCGCGCATCCACTCGTCGTTATAGATTTTTCCAAGGTAGCGGGTACCGTGGTCGGGCAGCACAATCACCATGGTATCGTCCTCTTGTAAGTGCTCACGCGCATATTCCAGCGCCCCAAAAACCGCCGAGCCGCACGACCAGCCCACAAACAGGCCTTCCTCCTTGGCCAAACGACGGGTCATTACGGCCGCATTCTCATCGGTCACTTTAATAAACAAGTCAATTACCTCGAAATCAACGTTTTTAGGCAAAATATCTTCGCCAATGCCCTCGGTTTTGTATGGATAAATCTCGTTTTCATCGAATACACCCGTCTCCTTGTATTTTTTAAATACGGACCCGTAGGTATCCAGACCAATGGTGACGATGGCCGGGTTCTGCTCTTTCAGGTACTTGCTGACGCCTGAAATAGTACCGCCCGTGCCCACGCCGGCCGCCCAGTGCGTGATTTTGCCCTCGGTCTGCATCCAGATTTCGGGACCGGTGGTGTCGTAATGCGCGGCGGCGTTCGACAGGTTGTCGTACTGATTGGGATAATAGGAATTGGGAGTTTCCTGGCTCAGACGGCGGGCCACGGAGTAGTAGCTGCGCGGGTCTTCGGGAGCCACATCCACGGGGCAGACCACGACCTGGGCGCCCACGGCGCGCAGCACGTCCTGCTTTTCCTTGCTCTGCTTGTCACTCATCACGAAGATGGTTTTGTAGCCTTTGGCAATGGCGGCCAGCGCCAGGCCCATGCCGGTATTACCGCTCGTGCCTTCGATGATGGTGCCGCCGGGCTGGATGAGGCCGGCCTTTTCGGCGTCCTCAATCATGCGAATGGCCATCCGGTCTTTCACCGAGTTGCCGGGGTTGAAATACTCTACCTTGGCCAGAATGGTGCCTTTGATGCCGTCGGTTACTTTGTTGAGCTTGACGAGGGGCGTATGGCCAACGGCCTCGATAACGTGGTTGAAATACATGGAAACCTATTGGAAGTTGCTTGGGAATTAGAATACAAAGGTAATGATTGTGACGCCGGGGAGGGATTGGGCGGCGTTGGGCGACGCATAAAGAAGGTCAAGCCGCGCGCAGCCGAAACATCGCTACCGCAGCAGTCACCTGTTTGCTACTGTAGTAGCGATGCTTCGGCAAGCTCCGCATCACGTTCAGTGGATTGCACAGCTTCCACCTTGCCCTTGCCTTAAAAAGCCCTACTTTTGCACCACCGTTGCCCAGCCGGGCCACCCTTTCCCACTCCATCAATATTCCCAAAAACACCTCCGAATGAGCGTTCTGGTTAATAAAAACTCCAAGGTTATCGTGCAGGGCTTCACGGGCTCCGAAGGTTCGTTCCATGCCCAGCAGATGATGGACTACGGCACCAACGTGGTGGGCGGCGTGACGCCCGGCAAAGGCGGCTCCGAGCACCTGGGCCGTCCCGTATTCAACACCGTGGCCGAGGCCGTGGAGAAAGCCGGCGCCGACACCAGCATCATTTTCGTGCCGCCGGCCTTCGCCGCCGACGCCATTATGGAAGCCGCCGACGCGGGCATCAAGGTGATTATTACCATCACCGAAGGCATTCCGACCAAGGACATGATTGCCGTGAAGCACTACCTCAAGGACCGCAAAGGCGTGACCATGATTGGGCCGAACTGCCCCGGCGTGATGACCGCCGGCGAGTGCAAAGTGGGCATCATGCCCGGCTTTATCTTCACCAAGGGCAAAATCGGCATCGTGAGCAAGTCGGGCACCCTGACCTACGAGGCCGTGGACCAACTCACCAAAGCCGGCCTGGGCCAGACTACGGCCATCGGCATCGGCGGCGACCCCATCATCGGCACCACCACCAAAGAGGCGGTGGAACTGCTCATGAACGACCCCGAAACCGAAGGCATCGTGATGATAGGCGAAATCGGCGGCGGCATGGAAGCCGAAGCCGCACGCTGGATTAAGGAAACCGGCAACAAGAAGCCCGTCGTGGGCTTCATCGCCGGCCAAACGGCGCCTCCCGGCCGCCGCATGGGCCACGCCGGGGCCATCGTAGGCGGCGCCGACGATACGGCCGCCGCCAAAATGGCCATCATGCGCGAGTGCGGCATCCACGTCGTGGATTCGCCCGCCGAAATTGGCGACACCATGCTGCGCGTGCTGGGCGGCAAGTAATCTGCGGCCAGGTACCGGCGCGGCCGTTACGCGACTTTTATGAAAGGAAAAGCTCCGGTTCACACCGGAGCTTTTTTTATGGCCTTCGCTGCTCTTCACACCCGCGGCTACTGCGGCGGCAGGGCGGGCGCAGGGTGCCACAGCAAATGCGGGCGCAGCACCACGCCCAGGCCCAGCAAGGTGGGAGAAGGGGCCAGGGTGCCGTTATCAGGATTATCGCGGTTTGCGCGGCCCGGAATAGACACTCCAAAGGTGGCCTGCCCCTGCACCGCCCCCCGTCCGACCCGCAGCAACAGCGTCGGCTGCAGGAAGAACCGGGTGGGGGGCGCAATGGGGACGCCGTTGCGCAGCAGCCGGCTGTAGTCCAGAAGCGTGCCACGCACCGAAACCCCGTAGCTTACCAGCGAACCTTGCTGCACTACCTGCACCTGCCCGAAGTAGCGCAGGTAGTTGGCCTGATAGCGCACCAGAGGCCCATAAATCGGAATAAAGATGAATAATCCTTCAAAGTTTTTGTCGTAGATGTCGGCCTTGGTCAGGCCCACGCCGCCGATGGCGGCTACGTGCGTGGTCCTGCCTTCGCCCACCAGCCAGTAGGTGCCCAGGCCCAGCCCGCCCTGCCGCTGCACGTTGCGGTAGCTGAAGGTAGTGTCGTTGCGGGTTTCGCTGCCGCTGCCCGACTGCGAGGCGCCTTCGGCCACTACCATCAGATGAGGCGCGGGCGACCAGGCAGCGGCCCCTTCGAAGCCGACGATGTTGCGCAGGCCCGCCGTTACTTCCACGTCGCCCTTTTTTTGCAGCAGCGGAGTGTTGAGGACGACCGGCATGTAGGCGGCTACGCAACTGCTAAGCGCTGCGGCGGCAGTAGACAGCAGATAAGAGAAGCAGCGTAGTTTTTTCACAAAGGCAGAATTAAAGATTACGGACAAATAAAGTGTGGGCCACAACAGCCAAGCTGGCTTTTGGCAGTACCGGCGCCGGGGACGTGTGTTGGCGAAGGAAACGAAAAACCCTGAAATTATTGAGCCGCCGACGCGCTCAACGCCGAAGCCAGCAACTATCTGCCGCTACTCCCCCATAAACCCTTTGGGGTCCAGATTCACCACGATACCAACCTGAAACACCGAATTGGCGGCTTTCAGAAACTTGTTGTTGCGGAAGCCGAAAATCTGGCCACTCATGAGTTGCAACTGCACGGGGCCGGCTATTTGGGTGCGGGTGAAGGTGATAGGCTCGAAAAAGACGTTGTTTTCGCCGGGCGCCACCTGGCCATCGATGCGAAAGTTGTTGAGCTGCATGTAGCTCATGCGCAGGGCCGCGCCGTAGGTGAGCGGGAAATCGCGCTTGAAAAGGTGAATATTCTTTTTCTTTTTGCGGGCGTAGTTGACTTGAGCAAAAATCTTGGACAGGCTGCCGTCGAGGGTGGTCACTTTTTCGGCATTGCGCTCGATGCGCTCGGTGGCCCCGCCCCCGGCGCCCACGTACACTTCCAGCACGCGCTTGTCGGACAAACGGGTGAAATAACCGACGCTGAGCTCCCCAAAATCCAGGTTCTCGGTCTTGCGGGACTTGCTGCGGTGCAACGAGGAAAACGTGCCCGCCACGCCCAGGTGGTTGGTGACGGCGTAGGCGCCCTGCAAGGCAAAATTGTTCTGCAGATTGGTACTCACCGACCCGTAGGCCTCGCCCTTGTGCGTGAGCAGCGGCGCGTGGGGCGGCGGCGGAAAATACAGGGATGCACAACTGGAAAGGCCGGCAAAAACGAGGACATAGGCAAGGTGCAGCAGGTGCTTCATATGGACGGGCAAGGCAGGAAGATGGACGGGCAAGGCAGGAAGAAAGCAAAACAACGCCTGATACGGCAATTTCGTCTTTCCGCCTGACTTTGCGGTTTATTCCCGCCGGTGGGGAGTCGCTTCTCTCCGCCGCGCCGTTTTTTTGGAATGGGCTTCGTTCCCTTGCCGCCCCTAGCCGTATGCAAAGCAGCTACACTCACTTTTTCGCTTATGCCCGCAACTACTTTCGACGCCATTATCATCGGTTCTGGCCAGGCCGGCAACCCCTTGGCCACTGCCCTGGCGGGCGCGGGCCGCAAGGTGGCGCTCATCGAGGAAAACCGCCTGGGCGGCTCCTGCATCAACTACGGCTGCTCGCCCACCAAAACGCTGCTGGCCACCGCCGAGCGCCTGCACCAGCTGCGCACCGCCGCTCAGGTAGCCGCCCCCGAAACCGCCAACGCCGCCGACCTGCGCGTGGACCTGGGCGCCGCCGTAGCCCGCAAAGACCGGGTGATTGCCGCCATGCGCGACGGGGTACGGGCCAACCTCACCAAGAAGCAGCCCAACATCACCCTGCTCGAAGGCCACGCCGCCTTCACCGGCCCGCACGCCCTGCATGTGGCGCTGGCCACCGGCCGCACCCAGGACCTCACGGCACCGCTCATTTTCATCAACACCGGCACCCGGGCCGCCATCCCCGACGTGGCCGGCCTGGCCGATGTGGGCTACCTCAGCACTACGCAGCTGCTCGATTTGAAGGAGCTGCCCGAGCACCTCATCATTCTGGGCGGGGGCTACATCGGGCTGGAATTTGGCCAGATGTTTCGGCGCTTCGGCAGCCGCGTTACCGTAGTGGAATCGGGGCCGCAGCTGCTGGAGCGCGAGGACGACGACGTGTGCCGCGGCCTGCAGGACGCCCTGGGCGAGGAAGGCGTGGAATTTGTGCTCAATGCCCGCGCCCACAGCGTGAGCCGCAGCCCCAGCGGCACCATCACCCTCTCGGCTGCTACCAGCACCGGCGAGCGGCGCCTGCGCGGCTCCCACCTGCTGGTAGCCACCGGCCGCACCCCCAACTCTGACAAGCTGGGCCTGGGCTTCGCCGGCATCAAAACCGATGAAAAAGGCTATATCCTGGTCAATAACAACCTGCAGACAAACGTGAAGGGCGTATATGCCCTGGGCGACATTCACCCCGGCCCGCAGTTCACACACCTGGCCTACGACGACTACCGCGTGGTGCGCGACGCGCTGCTGCACGGCCAGAAACGCTCGGCCCGCCAGCGCCCCCTGCCCTACTGCGTGTTCACCGACCCGCCCATGGCCCGCATCGGCCTCGACGAAGGCCAGGCGCAGGACCAAAAACTATCCTACCGCGTGGCCACCATGCCCGTGCGCACCATCGGGCGGGCCCAGCACACCAGTTACACCCAGGGTTTCTGGAAGGTGCTCGTGGGCAAAGACGACCGACTGCTCGGCGCTACCCTGTTCGGCCCCGACGCCGGCGAAATCATGGCCGTCATCGAAGTGGCCATGGCTGGGCGGCTGAAGTACCAGCAGCTCCAGGACATGATTTTTGCCCACCCCACCTGGGCCGAAGGGTTGAATAATGTGTTTCGGGATTTGAAGAAGGGCGGAAAATAACCACGGCGCGCAGGCAACGTCCGCGGCTCAGAAGTCGAAGGTGCGCGGCTCGCCCAACAGCTCGCGGCCGTTGAGGAGGGCCTCGCGCAGGTATCGGTCGCGGTTGCGAAACCGGGGCTCGGCGGCAGCGGGGTGGCGGATGCCCTGCTCCTGGCGCAGCAGGTAATCGTCGTAGACCTGGGGCAGATGGGCCAGCAGCTGGCGGCGCTGGATATCGACGACGGCCCGGCGCAGGGCGGCGCGCCAGTCGGCGGCAGCCTCCAGGGGCACGGCTTCGTCGGGGCCGAGGGCTTTGAGGTAGTTGAAATCGGCTTCCACCTGCTGGTCGGCCATTTCGCGCGCTTGCTGCCGGACGTAGGCGGCCTGCTGGCGCCGCAGCCGGGGCGTTTCGAACTGGTGCAGCACGGCGTGTTGCAGCGCCTTCGTCTCGGCCAAGCTCAAGGCTCGGGGGCGGGGGTCGGCGGGCGGCGGGGCCACGGGCGCGGCGGCGTACTGGGCCCGGATGTGGTCGGAATGCGCGTCGAGGTAGGGCCGTTCGAGGGCGCCGCGCACGTCGGGCAGCGCCAGCAGGCGGCCGTTGCCGGTGCGGGCGTTGTGAAAGTCGTACCAGGCGGGCGGGGCGATGGCCTCGTCATCGTCGTCGGCCGTCAGCCCGGTACCAGAGCCGCGGCCGGCGCCCAGGCCGTGGTAGTCCTGCCAGTCGCGGGGCAGCGGTCCGTCGCTGGCGTAGCAGTCGAGTACCTCGTCGTCGAAATCCACGGCCTGGGCCACAAACTCGCCGTACA
>JAYSZD010000524.1:0-3809 GCA_043738185.1 Hymenobacter sp.
CACCAAAACGGAAAAGCACACGGCTTCTCCACCAAGGCAAACGGTTTGGTAGTTCAGTTGGTTAGAATGCCGCCCTGTCACGGCGGAGGTCGCGGGTTCGAGTCCCGTCCAGACCGCTACCGTTTGTTAAAAAAGGCCATTTCCACATCGGAAATGGCCTTTTGTTTTTTCGGTGGCATTTTTGGTGGTAGTCCTTCTTTTTCCCTGTGCTGGAAATAAGGTCGCTCCTCGGACTGTTACCTTTCTGGAAGCTCCAAGTCTTGTCATCAGTTGCCCTCCTGCCAGCCTACCTTATCCTCCTCTCGATTCAGAACCCATTAAAAAACGTAATAACCTGACACACAACAAGGAAACAGCCAAGGTTATTGATTTCGTAAATCCGACCAAAGATGTACGAAACCGACCTGACCGATTCCCAATGGCAAGTTATGCAGATTATCTTGCCCGTTGCCCGCCGCCGCAAGCATGTTTTGCACCTCATTATCAATGATTTGCTGTACTTAACGAAGAGTGGGTGCCAATGGCGCTTGCTGCTCAACAACTTTCCGCCTTACCCTATCTACTTCTACTACTTCCGCCGCTGGCAGGCCAACGGACAGTGGAACTCAATAAGGTACTCGTCGAACGCGACCGCCAGCAGGCCGCTACCGCGCGTCAGCCCAGCCCCAGCGTCGCCGTCGTAGACGCACAATCGGTCAAATGCAGCGAGCGCGGCGTACCGGACAAGGGCTTCGACGGCCACAAACAGATTCAGGGGCGCAAGCGCCAACTCGCCGTCGACACCGGCGGCCGGTTGCTGGCCGCTCATGTCGGGCCGGCCAACGAAAACGACCGAATCGGGGGGCGGGCGGTGCTGGAAAAACTGCGCCGTCAGGGCTTTAAGCGGCTAAAGCTGGTGCTCACTGACACCGGCTACGATGGCCGGCCGCTAACCAAATGGGTCCAGGACCACTGCGGCTGGCGGCTGGAAACGGCCCCCGGCTTGATGGACCGGGCCGGCTTTACCCCACAACCCACGCGCTGGGTCGTCGAGCGCTCCATCAGTTGGTTGCACTGGGACCGACGCTTAAGCCGCGACTACGAATGCGAAACCAGCAGCGCCGAAGCCACCTTGTATTTGTACTCGCCAGCCACGCCAATAGCTCATAACAGACTCTAAATAGGCCCGGTCTGATTGGCGTAGCCGGAATGAAAGCGGGTGCCTAATAACCGAGCGGCAGGCCTCTTTGCCGGACCTTAACCATCCTCTGCAGGGACCAGCCGGCGCAGCCTCAGCCCAGTAAAATACCCCAACCAAACGGCCAAGGGTATTTTGCTGGGCACCAAACAGAAGGTTATACTCCACCGTCAGGCGCAGCGTACCGGGGCCGCTGTACACTGCGTACGTCCCGGCTGCCGGCCTTGCCACTGGCATTGGCCACGGACCGGCCCAAGGCATCGAGGACTACCTCGGTTCCTCCCGACTACGCCGCCCACCGTCACTACGCGGTGGGCCGGGTTGGGGTAACGCGTGAGTTGCTCTTTGCAGACCGGCACCACGGCCAGCACAGGCGAGTAGCTGGGCCGTAGCGCCCAAATCCACTTGGCGCAGGCGACAGTAGAGGGGCTGCAAGTAGACGGCGATGGGTCGCTTACTCCACCACCAGCTTGCGGGTGAGGAGTTGGCTGCCAATGGTCAGGCGCAGCGAGTACATGCCGCTGGCCAAATCAACCAGGTCCACGGTGGTTTCGGCCGTGGGTAGGGCCATGGTCTTCACCACCTGACCGAGGCTGTTGTAGAGCACCGCCGAAGCCACGCCGCCCAGCGGGCGTACAATGGTCAGGCTGCCATGGACGGGGTTGGGATAGACCAGCACCTGCGCCTCCAAAACCGCCTTTGCCGCCAGCGGACCAGCACTTAGGTTGAGCCAGAAGCGGCCAGGGGCGGTAGAGGCAGCGGTTGTGAAAGCGTAGCGCGCCCCGGCCGTGAGCACAATGCGGGTGCCGGTCAGGTTGTCGACCAGTTCCACGCGGGTACCGGCGAGGTTGGCCAGACTGGCAACGCTCAGGGTGTAGGTGCCGGCGGCGGGCAGGGCCACTTGCAGGGGCATGGTGCCAGCCAGCAGGGGGCGGCCATCAATGGCCAGGGCCTCACCGCCAGCAGTGAGAGTGGCCAGACTAAGGCCGTTGGGGTTGGAGAGTTTAACGGCGTCAAACTCGCTGTCCACGCCAGCAGTGGCACCGGTTTGGGCGTACACCGTCACCTCATCGGCCGGACCGGCCGCGCCGGCCAGGGCCAGGGTAAGAGCGGGGCGGGTATCGGCCGTAGCCCGACCAAAAGTGGTGGCCGTGTTCTCATCCGTCACGCGCTGGGCGTTGCGGAAGGTGAAGCTGCCGCTTGTGCGGAAGGGCGTAACGCGGGTAAAGAAACCCTGCCCCACCGCCACCACAGGACTGACCCCGATACCGTTCACGTAGGCGCGATAAGCACCCGCGTAGGGGCCGGTGGGGATAAACACGTACAGAGCCGCGTCGAGGTTGGGCCGGTCGGCCGACAGCACCTGGGAGTAGTCGAAGGGGGCCGGGTAAGGGTTGCCCAGCAGGTGCAGGCCCGCCCCGGTCACGGTGCTGCGGGCCAGGGGCAGGGTCAGGTCGCCGTTGTTGAGCGCGCCGGTGAAGGCCACGGTCTGGCTGCCCGGAAGCTGTACCGTGTAGCCCTGGCCCACGGTCAGGAGCGTGCTGAGCGCGGCCGGCGAAACCCAGCCTTTCGCAAACCCGACGAGGTTGTTGACGGCCGATGCCAAGCGGCTTTGGTCGTAACCAAACACCGTCGGGAAGGGCGTCACATTCAGCGGGGTGGGGCTGGTGTTGTAGGTGCCGTTCACCGTGGGCGTGAAGCCGACGGTGGCCAGACTACCCACCGTGGCCGTGGCCACCGGGCTGCTATAGTGGCGGTAGCCGCTGCCGAAGTAAGGGCCGCTCACGGCGCGTTGTACCGTCACGGTGCCAATAACGGCGCAATTGGCCGCCTGCACCACCAAGGCCGTGCGGGTGGCCGTGGACAGCAGCACGAGGCTGCCGCCACTGCCCACGCGCACGTTGGACGTATTGGCCAGCAGCAGCTTGACGGCAACGCTGACGGGCGCTTGTATCAGTACTTCCTCGAAGCCGCCGCGCTCGCCCACCGTCATGATTTGAAACGCCGTAGCGGCCGTGCCGCCCAGCAGGTGGTTTGTGCCGCCGAAGCCGACTTCGCTGCTGGGGTCCAAGGTCAGGATGGCCCCGTTGTTAGTCCAGTCGCGTCCCAGGTAGAGCTCGGAGGTGGCGCCCTGGGTCAGAGTGCTACCGCTGGCCAGGCTCACGCTGCCGCTGGCGATGAGGTCGGCGGCGGCGGCGAGCGTGAGCCTGGCCCCGGCTTGCAGGGTCAGGTCGTCGCACACAGCGGTAGTAGTACTCACCAGTGGCTGGTTGGACGGGGCCGCCGGAATACTGGCGCTGATGCCGGCAGTGGGCACCACGGCGGGGCTCCAGTTGCCGGGCACGGCCCAGGCGGAGCTGGCGGCCCCGGTCCAGGTCACGGCCGTGATGGCCGCCGGGGCGTAGGTAATGCTGTATTGGGCAGCGGCGGTGTTGCCGTTGCCGGCGGGGTCGGCGGCCCCGTTGGCGGCCACATCCACCGTGACGGCCCCGTTGGCAGCGGGGGTTACGTCAAAGGTGTAGGTGGTACCGCTGCCGCCAAAGCCGCTCAGGCTGCCGTTGCCCACGCTCACCGCGCCGGCCCCGAAGCCGCTCACGCTCTCCGGGAACGTGACGGTGTAGACAAACGTCGC
>JAYSZD010000525.1:0-3809 GCA_043738185.1 Hymenobacter sp.
ATCACGCCGGTGCGCCTGAACTCCAACGGCGTGTCGGCCTTCATCAGCATCATGCGCGGCTGCGACAACATGTGCTCGTTTTGCGTGGTGCCCTTCACCCGCGGCCGCGAGCGCAGCCGCGATGCCCACAGCATCGTGCGCGAAGCCCGCGACCTCGTGGCCGCCGGCTACAAGGAAGTGACCCTGCTGGGCCAGAACGTGGACTCCTACAAGTGGGCCAGCGCCGACGGCACGGAGCATGTCAACTTCGCGCAGCTGCTGGAGCAGGTGGCCCGCATCAGCCCCGCGCTGCGGGTGCGCTTCTCCACCTCGCACCCCAAGGACATTACCGACGAGGTGCTGCACACCATGGCGCGGCACGAGAATATCTGCAAGTTCATTCACCTGCCCGCCCAGAGCGGCAACTCGCGGGTGCTGGCCCTCATGAACCGCACCTACGACCGCGCCTGGTACGAGGAGCGGGTGCAAGCCATCCGCCGGATTCTGGGCGAGGACTGCGCAATCAGCTCCGATATGATTTCGGGCTTCTGCTCCGAAACCGAGGAAGAGCACCGGGACACGCTGAGCCTGATGGACTACGTGCGCTACGACATGGCGTATATGTTCTTCTACTCGGAGCGCCCCGGCACCCTGGCCGCCCGCAAATTGGCCGACGACATTCCGCTGGAAACCAAGAAGCGCCGCCTGCAGGAAATCATCGACCAGCAGCAGCTGCACAGCGCCGAGCGCAACCAGCGCGGCATCGGCCGCGTGCACCGCGTGCTGGCCGAGAACTTCTCCAAACGCTCAAAAGAGCATTTGAGCGGCCGCAACAGCCAGAACCAGGTCGTGATTTTCCCGAGGCAAAACTTCGTAAAAGGCGACTACGTGGACGTGCTGGTGCATTCGGCATCGGCCAGCACGTTGCTGGGCGAGGCGGTTGTTTAGTTGCTAGTTGTTTGTTGTCAGTTGTTAGTTTATTCTGATGGGAAAGCCTTATACCGAGCTAAGCGTCTGGATACAAAGCCGACAGCTGACAAAACGAGTTTACGAACTTACTCGCCAGTTTCCCAAAGACGAACTGTTTGGACTAACCACCCAAATACGCCGTGCGGCCGTTTCCATTCCTTCCAATATTGCCGAGGGCTGTGGCCGGCAGCACACGCGGGACACCTTACAATTCCTATTTATCGCCAGAGGCTCTTTGTTTGAGGTAGAAACCCAGCTCTATTTATCCATTGATTTAGGTTATATCCAAGAAGCAGAACTTAGCGAATTATTGGTAGCGGTGACCAACTGCAAGAAGCTACTGCAAGGGTTTATCCGCTACTACCGCTCCCTTGTTCCATCGTCGCAAGTTGCCGAAGAGGCTCCCGCCTACCTCCCTGACAACCGACAACTAACAACTGACAACTAACCTTGACCACCCAGGAAATTCAATCCATCAAGCTCCGGTTCGGCATCATCGGCAATGCGCCGGCGCTGAACTACGCCATTCAGGTGGCCGCGCAAGTTGCGCCGACCGACATGACGGTGCTCATCACCGGCGAAAGCGGGTCGGGCAAGGAGTCGTTTTCGAAGATTATTCACGCGCTTTCGCCGCGCAAGCACGGGCAGTTCATTGCCATCAACTGCGGCGCCATTCCCGAGGGCACGATTGATTCCGAGCTGTTCGGCCACGAAAAAGGCTCCTTTACCGGCGCGAATGAAGCCCGCAAAGGCTACTTCGAAGTAACGAACGGCGGCACCATTTTCCTGGACGAAATCGGCGAGATGCCGCTCGGCACGCAGGCCCGTCTGCTGCGCGTGCTCGAAAACGGCGAGTTCATCCGCGTGGGCTCCAGCAAAGTGCAGAAGACCGATGTGCGCGTGGTGGCCGCTACCAACGTGAACCTGCTCGACCGCGTGCAGGCCGGCACTTTCCGCGAAGACCTTTATTATCGGCTCAACACCGTGCCCATCACGGTGCCGCCGCTGCGGGAGCGCGGCGAGGACATCTACCTGCTGTTCCGCAAGTTTGCTTCCGATTCGGCGGAGCGCTACCGCAGCAAGTCCATCACGCTGCTGCCCGATGCGGTGCAGGCGCTCACGCGGTTTCGCTTCCCCGGCAACATCCGCCAGCTCAAGAATATTGCCGAACAGATATCGGTGCTCGAAACCGAGCGCGAGCTGGACGCCCGCCGCCTGGCGCCCTACTTGCCGCAGGAGCAGGTGAGCCGCCTGCCCATGCTGCTGAGTCAGGGCGCGCCCGACAGCGCCACGGCCGGCTACTCGGAGCGGGACCTGCTCTACAAAATCCTGTTCGACATGCGCCGCGACATGACGGACCTCAAGAAAATGGTGCTGGAGCTGGCCACCGGCCAGCGCCCCCACGAAGCCCAGGAGCTGCTGCGCCAAAACAGCCACCTCTTCAACAATACTGCATCCAACAGCGCGTTTGAGGCCAACGCCGCTGCCGAGTATTTCCTGCCCGTAGCGCCCAAGTCGTACAACAACAAGCCCGAAACGGACTACGACGAGGAAACGCCCGTGGAAGACATTCCGCACGAAACCGAAGAAGAAACGCTGTCCCTGGATGTGAAGGAGCGGGAAATGATTCTCAAGGCGTTGAAAAAACACAACAACAAGCGCAAGTACGCCGCCCACGACCTGGGCATTTCCGAACGCACGCTGTACCGTAAACTCAAGCAGTATGATTTGGAGCAAGTGTAAGTGTTTAGCTGTTAGCTATTGGCTGATAGCTAACAGCTTTTTTTCTATCAGCCGACGGGCTATTAGCTATCAGCTATTAGCTATCAGCTTAACAGTCAGTGGATGCGGCGTCTACTCGTTCAGCGGCACCAACATCGACCCCGCGGTGCGCACCTTTTCCATTGCCACTATTCAGAACAATACGCCGCAGGGCCCTGCCTATCTCACGCAGCGCTTCACCGAAGACCTGAAAGATTACTTTCAGCAAAACACCAAGCTGAAGATTGTGCCGCGCGATGGCGACCTGCAATTTGAGGGCAGCATTGTGGCTTTCGACTTCGCCCCGGCGTCCATTCAGCAGGTAGATGGCGTGGACCAGGCGGGCTCCAACCGCCTCACCATTCAGGTGCGCGTACGGTTTACCAACACCAAAGACGACAAGCAGAGCTTCGAACAGATTTTCCAGAACTTCGACGACTTTCCGGCCAGCCGCAACATTGCCACCATCAACAGCGACCCCAACGCCGTACGGACCACGACCACTAAAATCATCACCGACATTTTTAATAAGTCGGTAGCTAACTGGTAAACCCCGAACCAGTTGGCAGGGACCAATGGCGATTTTGAGTTGAGCGGGAGCTAAAATACCGGGCAAGCCCAGCAGTATCGGCGCGGTCATTTGCGTAAATTAGCGTAATGTTGCGCCCCCATTAAACTGTTTGCGGCACTGATTTCAGGTATTACTTCTTCACTCCCGCTGATTTAAAGCTGCTCTTTACACCCGTGACCCGCGCCGCGCTTCTGCATGTTCTTGACCACACTTCGGCCCTGGGCCCGGCAGAAGTGCGCGAGCTTGAACAGCTGGCACACGCCTTCCCGTACTGCCAAACCGCGCATTTGCTGCTCGCCAAAGCGGCCCACGACCAGGGCACCATGCTGGCCGGCCAGCGCCTGCGCCGCGCCGCCACCTACGCCACCGACCGCACGCTGCTGCGACGGCTGATTGAGCAGGTAGCGCCAGTGCCGGTGTCCGAAGCTAATGCCTCCATATCTATAGAAGGAGCGTTGGCGCCACCCGCCGTCACCGAAGCCTCACCCCTGCCCACCCCGACAGTACCGGAGCTGCCAATAAGCATCTT
>JAYSZD010000526.1:0-10103 GCA_043738185.1 Hymenobacter sp.
GCGCATTCAACACCCATTAAACCGTCGTAACTGTATGTCAAACTTACCTGAAAAAGCGGAAATCCGCACGGCCATCACGCTCTACTGCCAAGAAAAGAGCATTAGCAAAGCCAGTCTGGCCCGAAGCCTGAAAATCAGTCCCGCCGTGCTGAGCCACATTGAAAACGAGAAATGGGAGGGCGTCAGTGAGGAAGTCTGGCTGAAAATCTGGCACGAGGTACGGCCCGTGGAGCAAGGCCCGCTGCTGGTGAACACCCACAACCTGACCACTGCCGAACGGGTGTGCGGTCATGCCCAACACAACCAGCTCATGATTGCCCTGCTGGGCAATACGGGCCTGGGCAAAACCACGGCCTTGGAGCGTTACGCCCGCCGCCCCCGTGTGTACTACGTGGCCTACGACAAGGCCATGCGCCCGAAAGACTTCTTTGCGGCCCTGCTGCAAGAAATGGGCGTGTCGTTTGCCGGTTCGGTGTATCAGATGCTGGGCCAAATTGCCGCAGAGCTGAACGGGAAGAAAGCCCCCTTGGTGATTATTGACGAAGCCGGGAAGCTCACGCACCAGATGTACTTGTACCTGCACAGCTTGCGGGAAAAGACCAAGCGCAACTGCGGTATCGTGCTGGCAGGGATGCCCTATTTCCAAGCCAACCTGCTGAAAGATGTGGGACGCCAGAAGGAGGGCGCGGCCGAATTCTACCGCCGCATCAATCTATGGGAAACATTGCAAAAGCCCACAAGCGCCGAAAAAACGGCCGTGTGTGAAGCCCACGGCGTGACCGACCCCGACACCGTGCGGGCCATGCAGCGCTACCACGATTTTGGAAACCTGGCTAATGCGCTGCTGCTGGAAAAACTTCACCTAACCAGCTTGTAATCATGGGGTACTTGCTTTATCAAAAAGACTATTTCAAGGCCACTCTTACGCAGTTTCAAGCCCACTTAAATAATGAGCTAAGGGGCTGCTGCCCGGAACGGGTAATCAAGGCTGCCAGCTATTGCTTTGAGCAATGGAAAAAAGAGCGGGAAATGAGCCTTAAACGGTTGCAAGCCAACTCAGAACTGCGGGAATCAAACGAGCGGATGAGGAAAGCAAAGCCTGAGCATGGAGCGGTAGAAGCGTTGCACAAAAAACTGCTAGCGGCACAGGCTGAAATTAAGCAGTTAGAAAAATTTCGCGATGAAGTGCTAGCAGCCAACAAGGGCCTTGCAGCAGAAGTCGAGGAATTAGAAGATGAATGCGACGAGTGGGCTAAAGACCACAAGTTTCAGCGTGAAAGTGCCAATGAATGGGCATTGCGTTGCAGTGCTGAATTCAATAAAAGTGAGCGTCTGCGGGCCGCAAACGAACAGTTGAAACAGCAGCTTGCTATTCACACGGTAGCTGTGCCACAGATGCCCGCCGGGGCACTCACTATTCATCCAAACTAGGCCATGAAGACTTGCCCAGCTACTGCCTTGGCAACGGCTACGGCCCGTGCCCAGCGCTTGGAAACCGACACAGCCGGGGTGTTGGCGCAAGTCGCCACCACGGCCCTCAACCACGCCTTTTTTGAACAGCGCCTAATGGCCTTACGCGGGGTTCACCGCCGCCAAGTTTCGCGCCTTCAGTCCCTGGCACTTCCTGTTTCACCCCTCACTTTTTAGTTACTTTTCTCATGCTCCACTATCACAATGAAGGGGTGACACTCACCCTAGAACTAGACAGCGCCGAGGACTTGGAAAACCTGCAATGCGGGCTAACCAACGCCCTACTGCGCCTTGCTGAAAGCCTGGATGAACGGGCCGATTCACCTGTTCGCGCCCTTGCGTTGGTCCTTGGCGCGGCCCGTCTGAGTGGCCCGCAACACAAGCAAGCGGCTTCCCTCCTGCAAAGCACTCCCTTATCAATCCCTTCTTAATTCCACGTCATGCTGCATTACCACCAAAACGGCGTGACACTCACGCTTGAATTCACTTCCGTTTCTGAAATCAGCTATTTTCAGGAAGGGCTAACGGGAATGCTGGACCAGCTTTCCGAATCAGCCGACCAATACCCCGTGTCGGGCGTGTTGCTCCACACGCTGGCCCACCTCATGCGGGCCACAACGCTGACGCAACAGCAGGCCGAAACCATGAGCAAGGGCTTGCTAAAAATCGGCAAGCTGCCCGAATGCAGCCCCGTTGCTAGTCCGAAAGCAGCTTAGCGAAAATCAGCCATGAAAATGTCACTTGCCCAAAACAAGCGCCTGCATGGGTTACTGAACCTGCTGGATATGATGGAAGACAAAAAAGCCCTGGTGTCGTATTTCAGCGCCAAGCGGACGGAATCGGCCCGTGAGCTGGAACCCCACCAAGCCGCTGCCCTGATTGAGCACCTGGCTGCTGACGCACGGGCGCGGGGGCTAGAGGCCGATACCGGCGCCGCTGGACCGCCCGCGCCCGTGGCCCCGCCTACGCCCGTCGCCAAGCGGCGGGGACGACCACCGGGCACGGGCAAGCCCAAGCCCGCGAAAGTGCCCACGGCTGAACAAGCCCAAAAGATGCGCCGCAAGATTTTTGCCATTGGGCGGGCGCTGGGCTGGCTGACGGGCAACAGCCCCGAAGACCTGGCCATGAACAGTGCCAAGCTCGATAAGTTTCTGTGCGAACACGGCTACCTGAGAAAGCCCCTGCGCCAATTTGCCCCAGCCGAACTACCCAAATTGGTGAGCCAGTTTGAACAAATTCAGAAACACGACAAACAGGCCGAAGCCAGCCGGGCCGTGAAAGGACTACTGGCAGAAACCGGCCTGGCTGTTGCCACCAAACGCACCACCCACAAATGAGCTATCAAGAACAATGCGCCCGCGCCCGCAAACTCTATTTAGAAGGCCAGTCCCAACAAGCTATTGCCCGTGCGTTGGGGGTGTCGGAAAACACGGTTACGGCATGGAAGGCAAAGGATGACTGGCCCGAGGCTCCGCTGTCCCCCGAACGGGAAGCCCAACAGAAGAAAGCTTTTGCGCTGTTTCGGGCGGGGCAGAGTCAGCAGGCCATTGCCGCGCAATTTGGTGTGTCTGAAAACACCGTTGGCAGCTGGAAAAAAAAATATGGCTGGATTGCTCGGCAGGCGCTGCTACAGGACAAGGCGTTGGGCGACGCCCTAACGCAAGTAGCCGGGGTGGTGCAGGCGGAACTAGCCCGCCGCGCTGCCAGTGGCGCGTATGGTTCAGCCGCCGCGCTGCAACGGGCGCTGGCTTGCGTGTGTGGGCAACTGGAACGGCCGGACCTGGCCTTACCTGGTACGCCTTGAATAACCTTACGTGGCACAAGCCCCGGCCCTGCTTTTGTAGCGGGGCCGGGGCTTTTTGCTGCTTAGCGTTTTTAAGCGCTCTAAGCGCCCGACAGGGATAGGGGCAGGTATTGACCAGACGTAGGACGGTGAAGCGCAAGCACGGGCCTTTGAACAGCGTTTGAACGGAGTGGCGTGTTGTGCCGGGTTTGCGCTTGCGCCAAAACAGGATATTGCACAGGAATAAGCTTGTCACTTAATGCTATCAACTATTTGTTTAACAGAAAATTATGGCATTTATTTGCAACTCCTTAAGTTATATAATTGCGGGAAATGTGCCGCGCTCACTTTTAATTCTTGTTGTATGAAACCTGCTACTCGCGCCGCGCTCAAATTGCTGGATTCCGCCACCGATGCGGACGGGGCGGCTGCCCTGGCCAAAGACGGGCACGGCCTGACCCTGCGCGGCCTGGAAAAGTCCGACGCGCCCTTTGTGGAGTACCTGCGCACGGAAAAGCCCGCCACGTATGCCCGCCTGTTTAAGGCCGAATACGGCAAGGAGCCCGCCACGGCCCCGGCCCGCACCACCGCCCCAGCGGCGAAGCCCACACCCGAGACCGCCAAGCATGCCAAAGTGAAACTGCTACGGTTGGAACTGGCTTCTTCGGCCCCCGTCACCCTTCGGCAACTGGAACGGGAACACTCCGCGCTGGTGCTGGAATTGCGCCACCACGCGCCCGAAGAATACAGCCGCTTGTACTTGGCGGCTTACGGCAAGCCCCCGGCCGAACTGCCCGCCCCGGCTGAGCAGACGCCCGCCCCTGGCGAACAGACGCCCCCGGCTCCAAAGGAGTCAGCAGCGGGCACGGGGAAAGCGTTTGGCTTCAAAACCCCGATGCGGCTGAAAATGGGGCAATACGACCCCGAGGTAGCCGCTGAACTGGCCCGGCGCTTCTCTGACCCGTCCGAATTGGTGCCCGTCGAATAGCGCCACGGGCAGCGGGCCGGGGCCATAATCCGGCCCGTTTGTCCAAAATATCGGCTATAAAGGCGGTCAAATGCCCCGGTTTTACGGCTTAAAATTGGTGCGTAAGGCGTGATTATAGCCGATAAAATGGACAAATACCCCGCTTCTGCTACGTCTGAACTTGCTGTTTAACCCCTTTTTAGTCCTTCCATGAAGATTTTACTTGCCGAAGATGCCAGAGGCCGCGCCGCTGCCGTCACCACCTTAATCGAGAAAGGCGACCGCATACAAGCGGCGGTGGCGGCGTACGTGGCGCTGGGTGTGGCCGTCGCGCCCACCACAGCGGATTTGCCCGACTTGTGGCACGAACCCAAACTGTTTCTGGAACGGATGCTGACGGGCGGGCAGCCCGTGACCCTGAGCGGCGGCTTAGCGATTGAGCCGGGCAAGGTGTTCGACTTGCTGCACAAGCCCGAGGGCACCGATGCGTTCCTGGCCACCGTGGAAACCTTGCGGAACGCGGGTATGCCCGGCCATTGGAGGTCGGGAAGCATTGACGTGGCCAACTACGAACTAAGCGGCGGGGTGGTCAAGGTCCGGCAAGCCGCCGTGGACCGGGAGCGCGAATCCTTCCGCCAATACGCCACAACCCCGCAGCAAAAGACTGAATGGGACGCCCTGCAAATCATTGCCGGAGCGCTGGAAACCATCCGCAAAACGGGGCGCTTCGGGGAGATTTTTGAGGCCGCCGAGTACTTGAAAAAAGCGCTGGTTTCGGGTGGTCGGGGGGATGCGTCGAACCCCATTCAGCCCGATGCGGCTTACGTGCTGAGAACTCATTAAGGCAGTTAGCCGCTGGGTGCTTCATCCCAGCAGCTAACCAGGCGGGGTTATGGGAAAAGTGCCCGCCGTTGGAGAAGGGGCCGCTGTTGGCGGTCCCTTTCTTTCCCTTTTTATCGCCCGTGGCTCAACTGGCACTGCTTACCCTTTCACTGCTTTGTCTATCCGCATTCATGGCTTCCACGCCCGTACCTGCTATTTCCAACGACGAGAAAAACCCGCTCGACACCCCGGCCCATGTAACGGCCCGCGTGGCTAACATCGCTAGCCGAGACAAAGAAATTCGGGCGGCTTACAACCGGCTGAAATGCGAAGAGCAATTGATGCCCTACGCCGGGCGCAAAGTCGCCATTCGCCTATCTTATTCACAGTGCCTGGTTCTGCTGAGCCAAAAATACCACCTCAGTACGCGCCGGGTGGAATACATCATCGGGCAAACAGAGCCGCAAATGAGCCCGCTCACCCCCCCCACCCAACGCGACGCCAACGCATGAGCACCCAACCGCCGCCCCCTGCAAACCATGCCCCCGGCCGGGCGCAGCTGCTGGCACGGGTGAGCCACTGGTACGGGCCGGGCGGTCAGCCCCTGGCCACGGCCTACGCCACCGTAGCAGGGGAACTAGGCTTGTCGCAGCCCACCGTAGAACGCCGCCACCTGGTTGCCCTGCGCGAAGCCCTGAATTGCTTGCCCCCCGGCCCCGGCCGGTAATTATTCCCTGACTCATTTACCGTTTTTTCTCTTTTCATTTTTCATTTTTTCACCCCTCCAACTCATGGAACAGAACCCCACCCCCGAACAACTGGCTGACTGGGAACAGCAGCACCCCGGCCTGAAAAAAGTACAGGTCGAAGACGGCAAAATGGTGTGCTTCAAACGCCCCACCCGCGCCCTGGTTGGCGCGGCGAATGCCATCCTGAGCCAGACCAAAGACCCCACGAAATACGCTGACCTCATCCTGAAAAACTGCCAACTCAACTGGCAAGAGGCCACGGCCCAAGACGATGAATTGTACTTCGCGCTGTTGCCGCTTGTGGACAGCCTCATCAGTGTTAAAGCGGCGGAACTGGTAAAGTAATCGAGGAGGCGACCATTAGCGAAGGAACGACTGACTTCCTCCGGTTGGTCAACGCACAAGTTCGCTATTACTACCGCTTGAGCCCAGCGGAACTGGCCGCCCTCAGCGACCAGGATTGGGCGCTTTGTTTCGCGGACTTGATTTGGATTCGGCAACAAGAAGCCAAGTCCCAAGCCAGCGACTAACCTCTTACCAAAGCAGGGGCGGGCAACCGTTCCTGCTTTGTCATTTTTCACCCTTAATCACTTACACCCGTGAAAGCCTACGAATGGGTTATCAAAATACTTGACAAAGCCAGTGCGCCCATGCAGGGCATCCTGGGCAAAGCCCAGCAAATGGACGCGGGCATTACTAAGGTGGGCAACGTGGCCCAGCAGGCGTTTTACAAGCTGGGAGCGGCCAAATACGCGGCCGATTCGTTCACGGACTTCAACCAGGCCGTGATGGGCTTTGTGCAGCCGGGCATTGCGTTCCAGTCGGCCATGTCGGACGTGAAGGCCATTACCGGGGCCACGCAAGCGCAGTTGGACTTGATGGGCCTGTCCGCCCGCAAAGCGTCCTTGCAGTTCGGCGGGGACGCGGCGGGCTACATGAACGCGTACAAAGGCATTTTGTCGGAGCTGGGACCGGCCATTGCCGACAAACCCGCCGCCCTGGCCAGCATGGGCCAGGCCGTGGCCATCCTGGGCAAAAACATGGGCGGCGACACCACCGGGGCCATGCAGGCGCTTACCACGGGCCTGCAACAGTTCGGGGCGGGCATCAAAGACCCCACCGCGCAGGCGCGGGAAATGACGCGGCAAATGAACATCATGGCCGCTGCTGCCAACGAGGGTTCGGCCGAAGTGCCGCAGATTGCGGCGGCTCTCAAAGTGGCGGGCGTGGCGGCCAGCGGCGCCCGGGTGGGCTTCATCGAAACCAACGCGGCCATTCAGGTGCTGGCCGGTTCGGGCGTGAAAGGGGCCGAGGCGGGCACGGCCTTGCGCAACGTGCTGGCCAAGCTCGGAGAAGGGCGCTTCATGCCCAAAGACACGCAAAAGGAACTGCTGGCGGCGGGGGTGAACATGAGCACGCTGGCCAACAAGTCCCTGCCCTTGCAAGCCCGCTTGAACGAGCTGAAAAAGATTCAGGGCGATTCGGCGCTGGTGTCGAAAATGTTCGGCCTGGAAAACGCCAACGCGGCCAGTATTCTGTTGCGCGGGACGGGCGACATCGGCAAGTACGGCGCTAAAATCACGGGCACACAAGCCGCCATGACCGCCGCACGGGACGAAATGGACAACTTTGCCGGGCGGCTGGAACGCATGAAGGCGCTGTACTTGGACCTGGGCATTTCGGCGTTTAAGACGCTGGAACCCTACCTGCCCATGATTAACGGGTTTGGACAAGTCAGCGCCGGGGCGGCGCGCATGTGGCCGTTTATGACGCAAATGGGCACGGGCCTCAAAACCATTGCCCTGGGTTCGGAGGAAGGCGGCAAAGGGCTGCTGGGCCTGGGCGCATCGGCCGTTAAAGCCGGGGCGAAATTCTTGTGGACGGCCACGGTGGGCATTGGTTCGTTTGTGCTGGGCATGGCATCGGCTGCCCTTGCTCAGCTGGGGCTAAACGTGGCCATGAGCGCGAACCCCATTGGCGCGGTGGTGGTGGGCCTGCTGGCCGTTGGCGCGGCTGTGTATGGCATCATTGCCCATTGGGACACCGTGAAAGGCTGGCTGGTGAACCTGGGCAAGTTCATGCTCAAAATGAACCCGTTTTACTGGTTGGTGCAGGGTATTTTCCAGCTCTTTCCCGGCGTGGAAAAGTGGTTTAACGAGCTGTGGGGCAAGGTCACGGGCTTCATGAAAGGGCTTATGGGCCACATCAAGGGCCTGTGGGATAAAATAGCGCCGTACCTGGGGCTCGGGGAAATGAAACTGAGCCTGGACGGGCTCGGGGATGGCTTGATGAAATCCGATAAGTCCGCCGACCCCTTTGCGAACAGCAACATGCCCGGAATGCCCAAAGGCAGCAAAGGGGTGCGGGAAGGCGTGGATAAGGTGGCCAGTGGGGGCAGCAAGCCCACCAACATCACTATCCACATCGGCAAGTTTCAGGATTCCATCAACATCTACACCACCAACATGAAAGACGGCGCCAATGACGCCGTGGCGAAGCTGGAAGAGGCGCTTATCCGCGTAGTGAACGGCGTAGGTTAGGGGGCAATGTCTGGCTAGTTTGCGAGCGGTTGGGAGTAAAAAAGTTTGCCAGTTGTTCCCCGGCTTTTGCCAGTTGTTCCCCAAGCAAAGCATTCCGAATTGTCCAGCACCGCGAAACGGCACCTTACCGTACTGCCTGTCAAGCACCTAAATGCAGATTAACCAAGCGGTAGGCCGTTTCTTTTGACGAAAGAAAAAGAAGTTGCCTATCCTTTGTCACATTTCAAGCGATGTTTCCAGCCTGTGAAGGCACATTTCATCAAGTGAATATATCCTCACAGGCTGGAAACGTCGTTTTTCTTGTCCTACTTTTCCCTGGCTGCGGTGTATTCTTTTGTGATGCCCTTACAAAACGGGCATCGTATGAAAACACCAACCGACTGGAAGACCCGCATTGAGTTCTTGGCCAAAGTAGCCAGCAGCCTGAAAGATTTCGCGCTCTTAGGGGCTACCGTGTGGGGCTGGCTCCACCACTAGGCGCAGCTGCTGGGGCTACTCGTTGGTAGTGGGGCGTAAGTGAGATAGCGCGTACCCGATAATGGTGCCTGTCAAGGTGCCCGCGCTTACGCCGTTCAACACCTTCTGAGTAGAGAGGAACAGCACAGCCCCCAAGCACAACAGGACCATGAGAAAGCTATACCCCCGTGTTATATACCCTTCCACGGCAGTGGCCTTTGTATCCGCAATGGCCGCGGTGTGTTTGGCGGTGAAGTGCGCTTTGAACAGTTCCGTGAGCGTGGTAAAATTTTCCCGCACGGTGGCGGCGACCAGCAGCGAAGCATCGGATTCAGGGGATGGGGCCGCAGCCCTGCGAGGGGGAGGAACGTCAGCAGTTTCGGAAACAGGGCCTGTAACCGGCGTAGTGGTTTGCATGTGATGAAGGAAAAAAAGTTCCCTAAAGCAGATGCAAAACAGGTGCCGAATTCCAGCTTTTTAGCAGGCTACCCACCTTGGCAAAAGGCAATTTTTGAAAAAGCTTTTTAAACGGCCTTTTCGCGAATTTTGAACAGCGTTTTAGGCTGCTTCGCAGTGAACATTTTGTTTTGTGTCTCTACACTTTTTGTTTTGCCGCCTATACATGTGTGCGGCAAGTTTTAGCCTGCCATTTTATTACGGCAATTCGAAACTTACCGCACTATGTGCCGCAGCGGCCGGGGATTCCGCTTTATTGCCCGGCCGGTTTAAACAGATTTTACAGCTCTACTTTCTCGATTTCGCTCAGCGCCGAGCCGCCGTTATCCAGCGCGTTTAGCACGTCGAAGACCTTGTCGGACCAGCCGGCGATGAGGGCCACGCTCGTTTCGGGGCGCACCTGCAGCGGCACGGTGCCGTGGCCGGCCAGGTCGAAGAGGTAGAGGCGGGCGCCAGGGGCCACGGTGTGGCGGTAGGCGGCCCATTCCTGGGCCAGGCTGCCGCCGTCGCCATTGCTGTTCCACAACTGCACGTCCGTGAATAGCATCATCTTGTCCACCACCTCGCAGCGCTGGCGCAAGTCTTTGATAACGAGGTGCCCGTTGGTGGAGTAGCCCACTTCGCCTTCACGCTGGTAGAACTCCTCCACGTTGCGCAGCACTGGTCCACGGGCCATGCTGATGCGCTTCCACACATCGCCGAACATGCCGGTGATGACGTGTTGGCAACGGCTCTGGAGCAACATGCCCAGCACCAGGCTCACGTCGTAGAGCAGCACTTTGCTACGCGGCGAAATGGGCTGTTGCATGGAGCTGGATACGTCGCAGGCCACCACCACGCGGGTATCGGCCCCGAAGCCA
>JAYSZD010000527.1:0-3807 GCA_043738185.1 Hymenobacter sp.
CGGCGAGTTGCTGGAGCGCGCCATTCTGATGATGCGCGCTTGCGGGGCTTATGGCGACGCCAAGCAAAATCCCGGCCTGGACCTGGGTGCCACGCTGGGGGTGCTCGCCCAGCTGGGCCGCGACAAGCTGACGCTGGTAGTGCCCGAAAAACTGCGCGACCTGGGCCTGTGGCTGGAGCAGCTCATTGCCGAGAGCACCGGTAAGGAAGGCAAGGGCATACTGCCGGTAGCCGGCGAGCCGCTGGCCGACGTGGGCCTCTACGGCCAGGACCGGGTGTTTGTGTACGTGGGCTACAAGGGCCAGGCCGATGAAGCCAACCTGACCAAGCTGAAGGCATTGGAGCAAGCCGGCCACCCCACCATCAGCATCCTCATGGACGATGCGCTGGACCTGGGCCAGGAGTTTTACCGCTGGGAAGTAGCCACGGCCGTAGCCAGCGCCGTGTTCGGCATCAACCCCTTCGACCAGCCCAACGTGCAAGCCGCCAAAACCGCGACCGACGCCCTGATGAAGGTGGTGGAAGAGCAGGGCAGCCTGCCCGAAAAAACCCAGCCCGTGGCCAGCGAAGGCGGCGTAGCCTACTACTCCGCCGTGCAGGGCGAAAGCGCCGCTCAGGTGCTAAAGGCCTTTTTTGACCAGGCCCGCCCCGGCGACTTTCTCTGCCTGCAGGCCTACCTGACCGAAACGCCCGCCGTGAGCGCCAGCCTGCAGAAGTTGCGTGCCCGCGTGCAGGCCCAGTACCACATTGCCAGCACGTCGGGCTACGGCCCGCGCTTCCTGCACTCCACCGGCCAGTACCACAAGGGCGGCCCCAACACGGGTCTTTTCGTGCAGTTCACCGACGACAACCCGCAGGACCTGGCGCTGCCGGGCCGCTCCTATACCTTCGGCACCTTCAAAAATGCCCAGGCCCAGGGCGACCTGGAAGCACTGCACAGCTACGACCGCCGCACCCTGCGCGTGCACCTCGGCGCTGATGCGGAGAAAGGGCTGAAAACGATGCTGGCAGCGCTGGATTTGAAGGCATAATGACGGAAAAAGGAGTGGCGAATCAAGGGCCGCCACTCCTTTTTTTATTCAGTTTACACAATCGATAATCTAAATTTTGGGCTATGAAAAACACTCATTCTGAATCTCCTGCTACTACCTGGGCCTTGTGCCGAAACGGGCTGGCCGCACTGGTTATCGTGGCCGGGGCTGCTACTGCTGCCCTGGCCCAAACTGCCCCGCTGGCCCCGCCGGTAGTGGGCGCCACCGTCAGCGGCAATCCCGTCATCAAAAGCAAGTACACCGCCGACCCCGCCGCCATGGTGCAAAAAGGCACGGTGTACCTCTACACCGGCCACGACGAGGCACCCGCCCGCCAGGAGCGCTACGTGATGAACGAATGGCTGTGCTTCTCTTCCACTGACATGGTGAGCTGGACCGAGCACCCGGTACCGCTGAAAGTGTCGGACTTTGCCTGGGCCAAGGGCGATGCCTGGGCCTCGCAGGTGATTGCGCGCAACGGGAAGTTTTACTGGTATGCGGCGGTGGAGCACGGCACCATTCCGGGCAAATCCATTGGCGTGGCGGTGGCCGATAACCCAACCGGTCCATTCAAAGACGCGCGTGGCACGGCGCTCATTGCCAACAACATGACCACCTACGACAAGCACCCGTGGGACGACATCGACCCCAGCGTCATCATCGACGACAAAGGTCAGGCCTACCTCTTCTGGGGCAACGTGACGTGCTACTACGCCAAGCTCAAGCCCAACATGACCGAGCTCGACGGCCCCATCCAGACCGTGAAGCTGCCGCAGTTTACCGAAGCGCCGTGGGTGCACCAGCGCAACGGCTGGTACTACCTGAGCTACGCCGCGCAGTTCCCGGAAAAAATTGTGTACGCCATGAGCCGGAGCATCGAAGGGCCGTGGGAGTATAAGGGCATTCTGAACGAGCTGGCCGGCAATTCCAACACCAACCACCAGGCCATCATCGACTTCAAAGGCCAGTCCTACTTCATCTACCACAACGGCGGCCTCAACCCCGACGGCGGCAGCTTCCGCCGCTCGGTGTGCATCGATTACCTGTACTACAACAAAGACGGCACCATGAAGCGCGTGGTGATGACGACGGAAGGCGTGAAGCCAGCGAAGTAGACTTGCTGCTTTCCCCGGCAAACCTCACCCCCAGCCCCTCTCCAAAAGAGAGGGGAGCCACGGCACAAGGACAGAATTCCTTATCGTGGAGAAAGCCCCGCTACACCTAGTCGCAGCTTGTCCTTACCCAAAACTTGAAAAGCGCCGGCCGGTAGGCCGGCACTTTTTTTGTCGTTATTCGTCAAGTAGTTGGGCGGCTATGTTCACGCCTTCTACCAGCAGGCGTAGCGTGCAGCGGCCGAGCCAGAGGGTTTGCCAGCCGGGCGGGCCGTCGCCTTTTCGGCCCAGGTGGCCGCCGAGCGCGGCCAGGGCCAGGTACACTTCCCGCACCGTGGCCAGGGGGCGGTGCCGCTGGTGGCGCAGCACCCGCAGCTCGGTCGCGCTCAGGCCAGCCGTCTCGGCAGGCGCGTCCGGTTCGAGCCGGCTTTTCTCGCGCAGGTCCACCAGCGCCAGGGCCACCACGCTGAGCAGGGCCACGGCGGCGAAGAGCCGGGCCGCGGTTTGCAACTGCAGCTTTTCGGCCCCCAAGCCCGTTTTCAGGGCCTTATGGAAGTCCTCAATCAGCCAGCGGCTGGCATACTGCCGAACGCAAACCAGGGCCTGAGCGAAGTCCGTGACGGGCTGGTCGCAGAGCAAGAGCCACTCCAGGCCGGGGGCCGTCTCCGGGCCTGTTTCTTCCCAGACCCGCACCACGCTGGCGGGCACCGGTTTGCCCTTTCCAGTGGCCCCACCGGGCCGCTGCGGGGCGCGCAAGGCCAGTGGGGCACTGAAACTGAGCTGCAACACGACCGCCCGCGCCGGCTGGCGGGGCCGCCCGCGCAGGGCCAGGGAAAAGCTGCCCGCGCTGGGCTGGACCCGGGCCTGCTCGAAGAGGCGGCCGGCCGGTGTCTTGGCGGCCCCGGCCACCAGGGCCCGGTTCTGGGCCGCCCGCACCACGAAGCCCAGGCCCTGGGCCTGGCACTGCTGCAAATGCTCGTAGATGTCGGCCCCGCGGTCGGCCACCACCACCCAGCGCGTGCCCGCCGGCGAGCGGCCGACGGCCCGCAGGCTCTGGGCCCACAGCGCTGACTCGCGCACGCGGCCCTGACGCGGGCGGGAACCACCGGTCGGGTGCGCTTTTTCGGCCTCGGGCACGGGCTGGCGCACGTGGAATTGCTGGTCGAGCAGGCCCAGCAGCGGCAAGGCGGGCCGTTTGGCGGTCGGGTCGGGGTCGGTGGCCGGCCAGGCGGCGGCCACCAGCGAGTGCAGCAGCACCCCCTGGCTCGTGGCCTTGCCCGGCCCGACCGGCCCGAGGCCCGCCCGGCGCTCGACCGCTTCCGGCCAGCTCAACTCCGTGGTGTCTTCGACCAGCAAATAGGTGCCGGGGGATTGCAGCTGCCGGGTAACCAGCTGGCGATGCGGTGCTTGCAGCGCATCCGGGGTGCTCTGCGCGTGCCCCAGCAGCTGGTAAGCCGCTTTACTAGCGTAGGCCTGCCCCTGGCTCAGGCCCGGAATGCTCGCCCCCGGCTGCCGCGCCCAGTCCGCCGCCAGCCGCAGCACCCGCCGGTTACAGCGCACGTCGCCCAGCCCGACCCCACCAAAATGCATCTGCGCCCACTGCGATGCCTCGCCAAAATGCGTCGAAATACTCATCCCGCAAGCTACCACCAGCCCACAAAAAAA
>JAYSZD010000528.1:0-1569 GCA_043738185.1 Hymenobacter sp.
GGCTTCAGCAGGCCGGCCATGTCCTTGATGCAGAGAATGTGCGCGCCGGCATCCTCCAGCTGCTTGGCCAGCTTCAGGTAATAGTCGAGCGTGTATTTGGTGCGGCTGGGGTCGAGAATGTCGCCGGTGTAGCAGATGCAGGCTTCGGCCAGCCGGTCGGTTTTGTTGCGCACGAACCCGATGCAGGACTCCATGCCCTTGAGCCAGTTCAGCGAGTCGAAAATGCGGAAAATATCCACGCCAGTTTCGGCCGCCTGCTGCACGAATCGTTCGGTAAGGTTGTCCGGGTACGCCTTGTAGCCCACACCATTGGCCCCGCGAATGAGCATTTGCAGCAGGATGTTCGGAATGGCTTCGCGGAGTTTGGCCAGCCGTTCCCAGGGGTCTTCGTGCAGAAAGCGCAGGGCCACGTCGAAGGTGGCGCCGCCCCAGACTTCGAGCGAAAAGGTTTGGGGATGCTGCTGGGCGTAGGCGCCGGCCACTTTCAGCATGTCCCAGGTGCGCATGCGGGTGGCCAGCAGGCTTTGGTGGGCGTCGCGCAGGGTGGTGTCGGTGTAGTGAATCAGGGGCTCGTCGCGCAGCCATTTCGAGAAGCCTTCCGGGCCCAGCTCGTGCAGCTTCTGCTTGGTGCCGGGCGCGGGTTCGGTGTGGTCGGAGTTGGGCAGAATGGGCCGGCGCGGGTTGTGGCGCGGGTTGAGCAGGTCGCGCACGTCGGGGTTGCCGTTCACCACCACTTCGCCAATGTAGCCGAGCATGCGCGTGGCGCGGTCCTGCCGGGTTTCAAACTTAAAGAGCGAGGGCGTGTCCTTAATGAAATCAACATTGGCCTGGCCAGACTGGAAATCCGGGTTGCTGATGATGTTTTTCAGGAACTGAATGTTGGTTTGCACGCCGCGCACCCGGAATTCTTCCAGGCTGCGCAGCATTTTCTGAGCTGCTCCTTTCAGCGTGGGCGCGTGGGCCGACACCTTCACGAGCATCGAATCGAAGAAGGGCGACACCACGACACCCTGATACACCGAGCCCTCATCGAGCCGGATGCCGAAGCCGCCGGCCGCCCGGTAGGCCACGATGGTGCCGTAGTCGGGCTTGAAGTCGTTTTCGGGGTTTTCGGTGGTTACGCGGCACTGCACGGCAAAGCCGGTGCGCAGGGGTTTCACGTCGGGGCCCAGGCCAATTTCGGGGTCTTTCAGGTTGTAGCCGGCGGCGATGTAAATCTGGGTTTTAATCAAATCCACGCCCGTAATCATCTCCGTAACAGTATGTTCGACCTGGATGCGGGGATTTACTTCGATGAAGTAGATGCGGTCCTGCTCCGGGTTCACCAGAAACTCCACGGTGCCCACGTTGTCGTAGCCCACGGCCCGGCCAATGCGCAGCGCGTACTCGTAGAGCAGGTGGCGCTGGTGGTCGGGCAGGTTCATGGCCGGGGCTACTTCCACCACTTTCTGGAAGCGGCGCTGCACCGAACAGTCGCGCTCGTAGAGATGCACGAGGTTGCCGTGCTGGTCGCCCACGAGCTGCACCTCGATGTGCTTGGGGCGCTCCACGTACTTTTCCAGGAACACG
>JAYSZD010000529.1:0-3802 GCA_043738185.1 Hymenobacter sp.
GGCCAGGATTTTCTGGTTGATTTTGAACGGCTCTTCCACCTGCTGGCGGGGCACGTACCGACGGTTCGGGGCTGCTATGGTTTGGTCCTCCTCCTAAAAAGTGGCGAGAAATGAGAGTCTATGCGATTCTGACCGGGTAGGGTCTGTCAATCAAGGGGCAAATATCGGGATTTATGTTGGTAAATGCAAGCGGATTGGTAAGCTGCAAGCTTTAAGCTCCAAGCCGCAAGCTTTTTCGTTGTTGAAACGGCTTGCGGCTTAGAGCTTAAAGCTTACTCATTAATACGCTTCTACAATCTGGCTCTGCACGCTTTGGACGAAGGCATCAAGCGGCATGGAGCCAAGGTCACCTTCACCGTGCTTGCGCACCGAGATGATATTGTCCTGAGCTTCTTTTTCGCCCACCACTAACAGGTACGGAATTTTGCCCATTTCGGCATCGCGGATTTTGCGCCCAATGCGCTCATCGCGGGCATCTACGGTGCCGCGCAGGTCGCGCTGCTCCAGCTGAGCTTTCACCTCGTTGGCATAGTCGATGTACTTGTCTGAGATGGGGAGCACGATGAACTGCTCCGGAGTAAGCCAGAGCGGAAAATTGCCGCCGCAGTGCTCGATGAGCACCGCCACGAAGCGCTCCAGGGAGCCAAAGGGAGCCCGGTGAATCATGACGGGACGCTGGCGCGAATTATCCGAGGCCACGTACTCCAGGTCGAAGCGTTCGGGCAGGTTGTAGTCGACCTGAATGGTGCCCAACTGCCAGCGCCGGCCAATGGCGTCGCGCACCATAAAGTCCAGCTTAGGGCCATAGAAAGCGGCTTCGCCCAGCACGGTTACGGTGTTCAGGCCTTTCTCGGCGGCGGCTTCCTGAATGGCGGCTTCGGCGCGCTCCCAGTTTTCGTCGGAGCCAATGTACTTGGTTTTATTAGTGGGGTCGCGCAGGGAAATCTGGGCCGTGAAGTCGGGAAAATCCAGGGCTTTCAACACGTAGAGCACGATGTCAATCACCTTTTTGAATTCGTCCTTCACCTGGTCGGGCCGGCAGAAAATGTGGGCATCGTCCTGCGTAAAGCCCCGCACCCGCGTCAGGCCGTGCAGCTCGCCCGACTGCTCGTAGCGGTACACGGTGCCGAATTCGGCCAGGCGCACGGGCAGGTCGCGGTAGCTGCGCGGCTCGGTTTTATAAATTTCGCAGTGGTGCGGGCAGTTCATCGGCTTGAGGAAGAACTCCTCGCCGGGATTGGGCGTTTTGATGGGCTGAAACGAGTCAGCGCCGTATTTCTCGTAGTGGCCGCTCGTTACGTACAGCTCCTTCGAACCGATATGGGGCGTCACCACGGGCTGGTAGCCGGATTTCACCTGGGCTTTGCGCAGGAACTGCTCCAGCCGCTCGCGCAGGGCTGTGCCTTTGGGCAGCCACAACGGCAGCCCCGCTCCTACTTTCTCCGAAAAAGCGAACAGTTTCAACTCCTTGCCCAGCTTGCGGTGGTCGCGGCGCTTGGCTTCTTCCAGGCGCTCCAGGTATTCGGTGAGGTCTTTGGCTTTCTGGAAGGTGATGCCGTAGAGGCGCGTGAGCTGCTTGTTCTTCTCGTCGCCGCGCCAGTAGGCACCCGCCACGTTCATCAGCTTGGCGGCTTTGATGGTGCTGGTATCTGGAATGTGCGGACCGCGGCAAAGGTCGGTGAACCCGCCTTGCGTGTAAAAGGTAATCTGACCGTCTTCCAGGTTTTCGAGCAGCTCCAGCTTGTAGGGGTCCTGCTTTTCCTGAAAGTAGGCAATGGCGTCAGCCTTGGAAATTTCCTGTCGGACGTAACGGTTTTTTTGCTTGGCCAGCTCCAACATCTTCTTCTCGATTTCGGAGAAATCATCGCTGGAAATGCTGCGTCCTTCGCCTAGGTCAACATCGTAATAGAAGCCATTTTCCACGGCGGGCCCGATGGCCAGCTTCACGCCGGGGTATAGCAGTTCAAGGGCTTCGGCCATGAGATGCGCCGAGGAATGCCAGTACGTCGCTTTGCCGGCGTCATCGTTCCAGGTCAGAATTTCGACGCTGGCGTCCTCAGTAATGGGACGGTGCAGGTCGCGCACTTCGCCGTTGACGCGCACGGCCAACGCATTGCGGGCCAGGCCTTCGCTGATGCTGTTGGCCAGGGCGTGGCCCGTAGAGCCGGATTCGACCTGGCGAACCGAACCGTCGGGGAGGGTAATATTGAGCATAGATTGGTGGTAAAAGGTGCCCACTGGGCAAAGCAAGGCGCAAGTTACGCGTTGCCCGATGAGGAATTAAGAATCTGAAACGAGAAATTGGGCTTTTTCTCGTTTCGGTTTATTGTATTGCTGCGGGCAGCGGGCTACTGCGCGTTAGGGCGCAGCAGGGGCAACGGAGCAATGGGCACCGGCCGGGTGCTCCCGGCAGGCCTGCGGTAATAATATCGGGGCGAGGTGCGCAGGCTATCGGGCAGCGCGGCCTGCACCCGTTCATTGGTTTTCCAGACTTTAAACGTCCAATGACCATTACCGGGGTTCTCCGCCACCAGCCGCCGAAATTGCGCCAGGGCCTCGGGCAGGCGGCTTTGAGTTTCCAAGGCTTCGGCCAGCAGGACGCGGGCCTGTGGCAGCCGGGGGTTGCGGCGTAGCGCCCGCTTTAGGTGCCCGATAACCTCGTTGGGACGGCGCGCACTGGCCGCGGCCAGGCCCAGCCGGTAATCGGCCCGGTA
The DNA here is from genome assembly GCA_043738185.1 of Hymenobacter sp. Taxonomy (GTDB): domain Bacteria; phylum Bacteroidota; class Bacteroidia; order Cytophagales; family Hymenobacteraceae; genus Hymenobacter. The sequence continues at coordinate 2,715 of JAYSZD010000529.1, forward strand.
CACAGTGGTATCCAGAGCGAGGGCCCGGCGGTAGTACCAAAGGGCGCTATCAGGACGGCCGCGCAGCTCCAGCTGCCGGCCGTAGTCGTAGCGCAAAAGGCCCGAGGTAGTGTCCAGCTTCATTCCCAGGGCGGCGTAGCGGGCCGCGTCGGCCGGCACGCGCCAGGCGTTCAACAGAAAAGCCAGCTGATGCAGGATTTCAGGTTGCCAGGGGTCGCGGGCCAGCGCATCCTGCAAGTATTGCACCGCCGTCGAAGTGTCGGCCGTAGCGGCGTAGGCCAAGCCCTTGTAGAAAAGCGCGGCGGGCTGGTCGGGGTCCAGGCGCAAGGTCCGGTCGAGATTATCGAGCGCTGCCGGATAGTTACGCGCGGCGAGGTGGATTTCTCCCACAAATAAGGGCAATTCGGGGCCAGTGAAACCGTATTTGGCTGCCTGGCGCGCGGCGGCCAAGGCCTCGGGCAAGTGGCCCAGGGTTCGCAGGGCCCGGGCTTGCACGTAGTACGTACGGCCGTCGGCCTCATCGATGGCCAGGGCGGCGGCCACGTCACTGAGTGCGGCGCGCGGGTCGCCGGCAGCCAGCCGCAAGGTGGCGCGCCGAACCCAAAGGGCGGCATTGCGCGGCTCTTGAGCAATGGCGCCGTTGAGTTCATCGGCCTGCACCTGGGGGCCACTCTGCACGGTGGCCAGGTTTACGAGGGTGTCGGGGCGCTCGGTGGGCTGCGTGGAACAACTCGGAAACGCCAACGTTGCCAACGCGCCCCATACTAGCCTAAATAACCATTGATAACTCATCATAGAAGAACACACCACAAGCTACCGCAAAGAAAAGCACCCGCAAAGCCAAACTGCGTACGGACCGGGGCGGCAAGCTGAAAGGAAGTTATATGAGGGGCTGAGTTGCCTACCGGGCCTGCCAAAAAACTAGTCGGAACCGTCATTATTATCCACCGTATCTACCGGCGCCCCGGCGTTATGCGTGGCCGGGCGGCGTATCGAGGCCAGCCGTTTTTGGCGTCGGGCATCGGCCCGCAAAAGCGGGGGCAGCATCTTGCGGCATAGCCGGCTCAGCACCAAGTCTTCACTTGTGA
>JAYSZD010000530.1:0-1567 GCA_043738185.1 Hymenobacter sp.
GCTAAAACCGCTTCTAAGCCTGCCAGCAGCGCCACGAGCAAAGTAGCCGGTGCCACCAAGAAGGCGGCCGACAAAGTGAGCAGCGCTGCGGCCACGGTCCAGAAATCAGCCGCCGCGAAAGCTGGTGCGGCCAAAAAGTCTGCGGATAAGAAGCCTGCCGCTACCGCTGCTGCTACCGGCGACCAGGCTTAGTACACCGCTAGCCCTTGCAAAAGCCCCGTTCGCACGCCGTGAACGGGGCTTTTAGGCTTAAATTCCGGGCGTGATTCCGGCGCTGCGCCAGGGGAAGGCCCGGAATTTCCCGTTCAAAACCTCGTTCTGTCGCCTGATGCCGTTCGGTAGCACTACTTTCACGGTCGATGTTTAAAAACACGATTTCCAATCTCACCCGCATTCGCCAAGTGGCGGAGGTTTTGCTGCGCTACGGCTTCGAGGACGTGGTGACGACCACACCGCTGCGCCGGCTGGTGAGCCAGGCCCGCCGCCTGACTTGGCAGCGGGCTGACCGGCAGGTGTTCGAAACCACGCGCTGGGAGCGGGTTCGGCTCATTATCGAGGAGCTGGGGCCTACGTTCATCAAGCTGGCCCAGGCCATGAGCAACCGGGCAGACCTGTTGCCCCAGGCCCTGATTGACGAGTTTGAGAAGCTGCAAAGCAACGTGCCGCCGTTTGATGTCGCGTTAGCCCGGCAGATTATCGAAGAAGAGCTGGGCTGTCCGATAACGGAAGTTTTCAGCGAGTTCGACGATGTTACGCTGGGCTCGGCCAGCATCGGGCAGGTACACCGGGCGCGGCTGCTGACCGGCGAAGAAGTGGTGGTGAAGGTGCAGCGCCCCGGCGTGCGCGAGAAGGTGCGTTCCGACCTGGCTTTGCTGCACGAGCTGGTGCGTCTCACGGCGGGCTTTCTGCAAAAGCAGGGCCTGGCCAACCCGCAGGACGTGGTGGATGCCTTCGAGCGCAGCATGAGCAAGGAGCTGGACTACACGGCCGAGGCCCGCTCGATGGAGCAGTTCCGCAAGCTCTACGAAGACTACACTACGTTCTACATTCCCAAACCTTTCCGGGAGTTCAGCACCGAGCGGATTCTGGTAATTGAGTTTGTGAGCGGCTGCAAAATCACCGACAAAGCGAAGCTGCTGGAATGGGAGCTGAACCCGGCCGCCGTGGCCGAAAACGGGATGGATATTTACCTGACTCAGATTTTTGAGTTCGGTATTTTCCACGCCGACCCGCACCCTGGCAACGTGCTGGTGCAGCCCGATGGCAAGATTGTCCTGATTGATTTCGGGATGGTGGGCCGGCTCACTAAGCAGCAGAAGTATGCTTTTGCGGGCGTGTTTATCGGCATGGCGCGGCAGGATGCACGCAGTATGGCGCTAAATTTCAGGCGGTTGGCCCTTACGGCGGAAATTCCGGACATGCGCGCTTTTGAGGCCGACCTGAGCCAACTCATCGAGGACTTCGCGACGCTCGATGTGAAGGAAATGAAGATGAGCGACTTGGCGGACGCGCTCCAGACGGTTATTTACGACTACAAGCTGCAGGTGCCCGGCGCGGTGTTTCTCAT
>JAYSZD010000531.1:0-10046 GCA_043738185.1 Hymenobacter sp.
TCGGCCTGCAGGCCTTTGCCACTCATTTTCACCTTATTGAATACCCGGCCCTTGCCCTTGTAGAGCGGAAATCCATCCTTCGGCACGTCGTATATAAAGCCCAGGGCGCCGTCTTCCTGCACCGTGAGCTTGGTTTTAATATCAGGAATAATGCCGCCGCTGCGGAACGTGCCATCAAAGCCTGAGGCCGATTTGCTGATGCCGTTGAGCGAATCGAGCTTGAACGGCGGGATGTCGAACACCATGGTCGAGTCGTAGATACCGCCCAGCACGTCCTGCTTGCCGAAGTACACGTTGGCGCCGCTCTTGGAGTCGAACGACGGGTACTGGCCCTTCTTTTTGCGGCCCGACTTATTTTTGGGGTCGTTCAGAAACAGGCGGCCGGTCGAAACATTACCCTTGTTGGTGAGGGCAAAGTCGGCGTGCTTGCCGGTGGGCTTGCCCTTGGAATCGCGGGCTTCGCTGCGAATGACGATGGAGTCAATCTTGGCCATGTCCACGTAAAAGCCGTCGTAGTCGAACTTGAAATCGCGGCCCCTGAAACGCATGGCCGACGCCACCACCGTACCGCTGAAATCGATATTCCGGTTCTCCCGAATGCGGATAATGGCGCTGTCCGGCTGCACGAACACCGTGGCCGAGTCGTCGGTGAAGTTGAAGCGCTGCACGCCGCGTACCAGCAGCTCGTTGGTGTTCAGATTGAGCGTGGCGTTGCGGCCCGTGCCCGACAACGACTTGATGGCTATGTGGTCGTAGTCTTTGCGGTCGCGGGCCGACGCCACGTAGTGCGCACCCTTGGGCAGGATAGTCACCTCGCCGGTTTGCGGGTTCCACTGCACATAGCCGTCGCGCGCCAGGCCCGACATGGCGCTGCGCATGTTGGGCTCCGACGTTTTCAGGTCGGTGGCCAGGTCCTTCACATTGAGCGTCTTGATATTGTCGTGGCTCTGGCTGTAGCCCACCAGCATTTGCAGCGGGTGCAAGCGGTTGATGCTCTTGAGCTGCTGGTAACGGCTGTTGGTGAAGAACTCCTTGCTCTCAAAATCGGCCGACTGCTGGTTTTTGGACGACAGCACCGCGAAGTCGATGGTGGGCTCGCGCAGGTTCCAGGTCATGGCCTCGGTGCGAATGTCCATCTGGTGGTAGGAGTCGCTGTAGGGCGTGTTTTTGTAGAGGCCTTCCTCGCGGGCCAGCTTCAGCTGCTGCTTGCTCTTCGAGAACTTGAGCTGCGTGCCCGGATGCGTCACGGAGTCCTTCGCGCCCTGATAAATGGTCACGGCCGCCCGGCTGGCCGTAATCAGGGAGTCGCCCAGCACGTAAGCGCGCGACGACGCCTTGAACTTGGGCTTGCCGTCCAGGCTCACTATCAGGTTAGAGAGCGAACCGTCCAGGGCCGCGCTCAGCACCTTGCTGCCGGCCATCGACAAGCCGCCGCGGTACTGCAGGTTGTCGCCCAGGTTCTTGATGCGGGCATCGTTGGTGAGGGTAATGAAGCGCGGGTAGCCGGTTTCGGTGGCCCCGGCCTTGCGGCGCACGCTCTTGTAGCTGAGGGCCCCTTTCACGGGCGCTTCCAGCAGGAACGGGTACGTCACCGTCACCGGCTGAGCCGTGAACTCGGGCTTGGTCAGGTCGAAATCGAAACCCGCCATGTCCGCCGTCACCAGGTTGGTTTTGATGGACCACACCAGCTGCCCGCTGGTCGCAACGAAGCGGTTGGAACCGGGTACAGCCGTACCGTTCACCTTCTTCAAAAAAATCGAGTCGCCGGCGGTGGCCATAAAAAGGTCGGCATCCTTCACCACCAGCACCGCGCCACGGGTGGGCGGCGCCAAATATTCATCGTAGGGCAGCGAGGAAGGTGTAAACGCGGCGGCGGGCGTATCAAAATCGGCAGCGCTTACCACCGGGGCGGCAGCTTTGGCGGGCGCGGGCTTGGCGGCGGCTTTGGCCACGGGCTTTTTGGCCGGGGCCTTTTTCACCGGCGCTCCCCAGCCATCGTCCGAGTCGCCCCAGCCCCCACCCGAGGGCGACGACCACATATCGGACGTATCCCAGCCGCTGCTGCTGGCCTTCTTCTTGGCGGCGGGCTTGGGCGCGGCTTTGGCCGGTGCTTTGGCGGCGGGCTTGGGCGCGGCGGGCTTAGGTGCAGGCAGCGGCTCTTCCTTGGCCGCAGGCGCCCCAAACTCCAGGTTGGAAACCGGCGTGGCATTGGGCGAATACGCAAACGAAACCGTGCCGTTGACGGCCCGCAGGGTGTTGTAGCCAGTGCGATAGAGGTAGCCGCCGTTGAGGAAGCGGTTGGTCATGAAGATAAATTTCTCCGTCTCCTGCGGGGATTCCTTTTCCAACGTTTGCCCCAGCACGTCGAGGTACTGGTCCATCTGCTGGTCGCTGAGCTTGGCCGTGCCAACGCCGGTGGCGCCCCCTACGATAGCCCCAAACAAGTACTCGAAATGCGGCCGGGGCCGGAAGCGCTTGGCCAGCATCGTTTGCGACAAGGCCACGATGCGCGCCTGCTGCGAAGCCGTGAGGGTGTTGGAGCTCCATATCTCCTTCAGGCGCGCCGCGCCAGCGCGGGCAGCCGCGTTGTTGGTGCTGGCCATCATGCTCTGCACGTCGGCGATGTACTGGGCGGGGTCCGTAGCCAGCTTCCCAACTTGGTAGCGCGGGGCCGCCGGCGCGGTGGCGGCTACCGGCGCGGGGCCAGGAGCCGGTTTTTTGGTCTGGGCCTGGGCCGAATAATAACTCCCCAGCAGTAGGCCCAGCCAGGCAGCAATAATAACTAATGGCTTCATATCGTCTATTTTTCGTCTGTAGTACCGGCTTGCCGGGTAAAGCGTGGGAAGCCCCGGTTTTGCAGGTATTCCGGAAGTAGCGCCTTCCGGCACCGCAGCCCTGGAAATGACACTGCCGCAAGCAGGTGGGCTGCTTATTTTTAGAAGCAAACGCCTGACGGGAAGTATAGTGCCCAGCGCTGCCGTAAAAAACCCGGTACAAGTTAAGCACAATCAAAAAAGCAATCTGCCAAACGCAGTAGTTAAGGACTATTATCCGTTGATTGTCAACAATTTTACAATGAATCCCCCTGTTCTCACTATTCGTTTATTCCACTTTTAGGGTAGCCAAAGCGTGATTGGGGCCGGCGCGCGCGGTTCCGGGCCCAGCCGGTATCGGGAGGGCCCGACGTTACTTTGAGGCATGACTACTGCTCCCATTCGCACCGCCCTGCTGGCCTACGGCATGTCGGGCAAGCTTTTTCACGCGCCCTTTCTCACCGCCCACCCCGGCTTCGACTTGCAGGCCGTGGCCGAGCGCACCGAGCAGCGCATGCGGCGCGACTACCCAGGCATCCGCAGCTACCCCAGCGTGGCCGCGCTGTTAGACGACCCCGCCCTGGAGCTGGTGGTGGTGAACACGCCCGGCAACACCCACTTCGAGCTGGCCCGGCAGGCCCTGCGCGCCGGCAAGCACGTACTGTTGGAAAAGCCCGTGGTAACTTCCCTGGCCGAGCTGGAAGAATTAACAAACCTCGCCCATCAACAAAACCGCTACCTGCTGGCCTACCAAAATCGCCGCTGGGACAGTGACTTCAGAGCGGTGCGGCGCGTGGTAGCCAGCGGGCAGCTAGGCACGCTCATCGAAGCCCATTTCCGGTTCGACCGCTACAAGACGACGCTCAACGTCAAGAAATTCAAGGAAGAGCCCGGCCCCGGCAGCGGCCTGCTCTACGACCTGGGCCCGCACCTTATCGACCAGGCCATCAGCCTGTTTGGCCGGCCACTCAGCTTCCACAAAGCGGAGGGCCAGCACCGGCCCGACAGCCGGGTCACGGACTTTTTCTCCCTGCACTTGCGCTACCCGCAAGGCCTGAACGTGTGGCTTACTTCCAGCCTGCTCGTGGCCGCCCCCGGCCCGGCCTACGTGCTGCACGGCACCCTGGGCAGCTACCAAAAGCACCGCACCGACCCCCAGGAAGCCCAGCTCCTGCGCGGCATGTCGCCCTTGGCCGCCGAATACGGCCTGGAAACGCCCGGTCAGGAAGGGCACCTCACCCTGACCGGCCCCAACGGCGCCCTCTCCCCCACCCCCGACCCGGCCGACCCCGGCGACTACCTCGGCCTTTTCGAGGCCGTGTTCCAGACCATCCGCAACGGCGTGCCCTACCCCATCCGCGACGAGCAGCTGCGCTGGCAGCTGGAGCTGCTGGAACGCCCGGCGGACTGGTAGCTATGGGTCATTAGCTAGTGGTTGTTAGTCATTTTATACAAACAATTAATCAACTAATAAACAACAATTAAGGGCTATAGTCCAGAAACTTACGCTGCTCCCTGGCTTCCCCGGCTACTACCAGAAAGCCGTAGCCGAAGACGAACATATTGAGCCCGATTTGCAGGCTCAGCGTGTCGGTAACCAGCATGCCGGTAGCCTGGATGAGGATGAAAAAGCAGAGGTCCGGATTCGTCCGGGCCCAGCGCCGGGTGAGGGGCCAGAACAGCACCGCCAGCCACAGCGCCAGGCCCACGAGGCCGCCCCCCAGCAAGACATTGAGGTACTGGTTGTGCACGTCGGCCTGGCTGGCATCGCGCAGGCCGTAATCTCGCCAGTCGTACTGCTCCCGCATCACGGCGTGCGCATCGGCTGGTGCCACGCCCAACAGCCAGTGCTGGCGAATGACGACGACGGCCGTTTCGGCTGCCACCAGCCGTTTCGACAGCGAATAGTCGTTAAGGTCCTGACCCGTTCGGTACTGGTTCAGGTCCCACAGCGTGGAGCCGACCCGGTGCCGCACCGAATTGAGGGTGTAATAAGCCAGCAATGGTCCTGAAGCCAGCAAAACCAGGATTCCCAAACCCATAATCAGCCGTTTTTGGGTGAGCAGCCAACCCACGTAGCCGAGCAGGCCGGCGTAGAAAACCAGCAGCCCGGTGCGGTAGGCCAGCAGGTGCAGCGTGAGCGCCGCCGCCGCTGCCGCACCCAGCAGCGCCCCCCGCCACAAAGGCCGCGCCCGCGGATGCTGCCGCAGCCGCAGTCCCCAGAAAGAGCTCAATGCCAGCATTACCCCGAAGTAAATGTGAAAGACGCCGGTGATGGACTGCATGTTCTGCCCGACGCTGATGGCGGCATTGGCACTGGCGGGGTCCAGCAGGTACTGGGCCGAGGTGGCCAGACCCACGGCCGCGGTGCCCAGCACGAACAGCTCCCCCACTGCCCGCCGTTGCCCGCCCGCCAGCGGCACCGCCAGCGTGAAAGCCAACGGCACGCCTAACCACGTCAGGCTACGAAATAATTCGTGGCGCCAGGTAGCCCACTCGCTGGTATACAAGCCACTGACCACCAGAAACCCAAACAGCGCGGCCGCCCGCATGGCGGCTCCATTGCGAAAATACAGCCCGGCCTCACGACGCACATTTGGATTGGCCAGCACGGCACATACGCCCACCACCGGGGCCAGCGCCACCAGTGCCCGCGAGGCCAACAAGCCCGCTACGCCCGCCGCGCAGGCCAGCCACAACAAGTGCTGCGAAAGACGGCCAGAATAATAATAAGGCACCAAAATCAGGAAGTATTGCGCGGCTTTCCCTGCCGCACGATATAGCCCGCAAAGTACGGATTTAAAAAACCTTGATGAAAGGGTAAAAGACGCTCCCTCGGCCCCGGAAACCGGACAGCCCTACAAAGCTTTGTAGATATAATAGTCGTGGAAACGGTGGGCATAGCGGTAGCCCCCGTAGGTGCGGCCGGCCACGGGTCGGGGCAAATTCATTTCTTTGAGCGAATTGTCGTCCAGGATGATGAGCCGGCGCCGGCGCCGGGCAGCTTCCTCGAACAGTGCCTGGCCGTTGGGGCGGAGCTGCCCGGCCTGCGTCAGCAGCAGGTAGCAAGTCACGCCTTGAATGGTGAAGGCATCAATCTGATTGAAGACCAGATTCATGGGTGCTACGATGCGCGTGTGCCGATAGGCAGACAATTGCTTGGCCAACTGCTGGTTGCGTGCTACTCTGTCTTCGTGCCGGCTGATAAGCAAACCCGTGTGCACACTGTTGACGATGGTGTAGAAGCCCAGCACCACGACCAGCACCGCCCGCTCCCAGCCCGTACGGCGGGGCAGGTGCTCGAACCCTACTGCCACCAGCAGACACAGATGGGGCATGTACAGTACCAAGTACTTAGTGGTTTTGCCCTGCGAAAGAGCCGCCAGGGCCGCAACCAGCAGCAGCAGATATAGGGTGGCATCAGTCAGGCGCGGCGTGCGCCAGCGCGAGCGGTACAGCACGACTGCCGCAGTCAGCACCAATAGCGACAAGGCCGCTTCGAGGGGCGAATGGAAGAAGCGCTTATGCTCGGCCAGCGCCCGCAGTACCAGGGCAAATCCATTGCCTGATTCGTTGCCGTCGATAGCAGGCGCAAACTGGTGAAAGTAGGTGCCCCAGGCATTGTGCACGAGCACATCAAGAAAGTACATTGCAAACACCGCCCCGCCTACGCCCGCAAACAGCGTGGCGCCCTTCCACTGCCGCCGCCAGAGCAGCAGCCCCGTGCCGGCCATCAAGTAAATCAAGCCGTTGAGGTGGGTAGCGGCGGCTAGTCCGGCCAGCGCGGCGGCCAGCACCACATGGTACCAGCGCGGCTGCGCTGAGTGCAACCAACGCTGGAGCAATATCCAGGAGCCGAAGCCCAGGCACATGAGCATTACCTCGGGCCGGAACACAAAACCATACTCAACTACTAAGGCGTTCAGCAGCAGCACCGCCCAAAACAGGCAGCGAGCGGCGACGCTAGTAAGGTAGTGACGCAGATGCGGCCGGCAAATCAGTACAAAAACACCTAAATAAGCTAGGCTGATAAGCTTGAGTACCAGCGACGACCAACCGACCAACCGGATTACGCCTGCCGCCTGCCACACAAATAACCAATGATATACCCACTGCCGCGTTCCAGCCCCCAGGAATCCATCAAATAACTCCGAACGCACAATACCGTCCTTGGCGGCCCAATAAGCCTGCTCCCCAATCCATGCCTCGTCGCCGTGTAGCACGCGCTGGTAGAAGCTGGCCACGAACAGCAGCACGGCCAGCAGTAGCAACCAGCGGGAGCCCGCCAATGGCAATACCGCCCGCTGTTGCGGCTGGACCGTTGGCAAAGGGAGTTGCGCCGCGCGGCGTACTGGCCACAATCTGAATCGGTACATCTAAGGAGCTACTGTAAACTCGTTGAGCGCTTGAAGCTGTGCCGGATACATTGTCTTTCGCTCATCCATCGAAAGCAAGTTTATATTTCTAAGCATGGCAGTCATGCATCACCGCAACTGATAAGCAAGAATATACCTCGTTTATCAATAAGAAAGCAGTGATTTCCCAAGCGGTATTTGGGGCCAGAGCCATTGGCTACTTGAAGAACCGCTGGCTACTGGCTCGGTCCAACAACGAGAGCGGCCCGATTGCCAAAACTAACGAAAGTTTTCAGCCATTTCTTAATTGAAAACAACTCTACTCAGAGCCTACTCCCAATCAAACAGTCAATGCGTTTGAGATAACGGACTGTTTCTTAGATAAAATCGTGAGAACTATCAGCCAAAAGCTGCTGCCTCAGCGCTTACTCAAAAATTAATCTGCGCTTGTAGCCGCAGTAGGCCGCCCTGTTGCCGGTTGTCGGGCTTCTGAAAATCCTCGTAGCGCCGCGACGAGAGCGTGTACATGGCTACCAGCTCGAAGCTGTTCAGGGGCTGCCACTCCACGCCCAGCTCGGCTTCGCGCACGCCGTAGCTGCGGGCGTCGCGCTCGTGTTTTTTGCCGCCCTCATAGTACTGCGCCCGCAGGAAGGGATAAAACTGCTGCTGCTTGTAGCGCAGGCGGTAGTTGAGCAGCACATAGCCGCCGTGCAGGCTCCGGTTCTCAATACTATCGGTGCGGGGGTTAAATTCGGGGCCACGGCCTGCGTTGAACTCGGCCTGCACGCCAAATGGCTGCGGGTAGAGCACGAACGTGACAGCTACGCGCTGGTCGAGGTAGCTGCGGTCGGGGCGCGTTTTCACGCCGGCCGAGAGTTGGTCGGACGTCAGCACGTAATCGCCGGAATAGGCCTGCAGGCCCGCTTCGACAATGTGCCGGCCCACGACCAGCGGGTACGTGAAGCGGGCCACCAGGTGCTGCTGGTTGTTGAGCTCGGCGCGGTTGGTGGTCTGGCCGTTGAAAACGCCCAGGCCCAGCATGCCGTAGTCACCCGAGCCTTTCAGGCCGTCGCGCACCAGCTTGGCGAACCGCTGGCGTACGGCCGTGGGCGCCCAATAAAAGAACGCGCCCAGGTCCCGCTCGTTGGAAAAAGCACTGTTTATAGCGTCGTTGCGGTCGAGGGCAAGCCGGTTCTGGCTCGACTGCATGTTCTCGAAGCCGAAGGGAATTTTGCTTTGTCCCAGCCGGATGCGGAACTGGCTGGCTTTGTCCAGGCCTAGGTCGAAGTAGGCATCGCGCAACTGCCCCACTTGCAGCGAAGTGCTGCCGCTCAGGCTGCTGGCAAAATCGGGCTGAATGTAGAAATACACCCGCTCATGCAGCTGCCCGAAGAAAATCAGACGCACCCGACGCAGTGAAATCCCGCCGTTTTTTCCCCACGACCGGTCGCATTGCTCGCAACCCAGGTCGGGATTCGTTTCGAGCAGACGGTTGTAGCGCGCTTGCACATAGCCCCGAATGGTAAAGGTTTCGAACCACTTCTTAGCGGCGGGCGCCGCCGGAGCCAGCGAGTCGGCCGTCTGGCCCTGCGCCCGCCCGGCCAATAGAAGCAGGAGAGCAACTAACATTTTCTTCATCAAATGATGATACCGACACGAATCCTGGGTTTCAATATTACCCATTTGTGTCCGTTAAATCACCACAATATTACGCACCGATTTTGGCCAGCGCCCCATGCGGCCCATTGGCGGAGCAGGAGTTCGAACATTCGCAACGGGACAGCGCCGCCTGCTGGCGCCTCACCAGCCGCGCAAAACGGCTCGCCAGCTTCCAGCAACAAGGCTTCTGTAAAAATTACCGCGCCAGCCAGGAGGCTATCCGTCAACTCAATCATTTCTAGCCAGGAATTAGCCGGCGTAGGCTTTCAGTACTTGCCGGGCCGTACCCAGATGGTCGATGCCCAGTTCCAGCACGTCGCCGGGCTTGAGGTAGCGGGGCGGCTTCAGGCCCGAGCCCACCCCGGCCGGTGAGCCCGTCGAGATGATATCGCCGGGCAGCAGCGTCATAAACTGGCTGACATAGGAAATAATGAATGGGATATCGAAAATGAGATTGGCGGTGTTGCCGTCCTGCATTTTCTCGCCGTTCACCGCCAGCCAGAGGCGCAGGTTATTCACGTCGCCCATCTCGTCGGGCGTGGCCAGGTACGGGCCCATCGGCGCGAACGTGTCGCAGCTTTTGCCTTTGGTCCAGGTGCCGCCGCGCTCCATCTGAAACTCCCGCTCCGACACGTCGTTGTGCAGCACATAGCCCGCAATGTAGTCGGCGGCCTCGCTCACTTCCACATAGGACGCACGCCGGCCGATAACCACGGCCAGCTCCACTTCCCAGTCGGTTTTTACCGAGTTTCGGGGGATAATGATGTCATCGCAGGGGCCCACCAACGCCGTGGTAGACTTCAGAAAAATTATTGGCTCGGTGGGCGGCGTCAGGCCCATTTCGTGGGCGTGGTCGGAGTAGTTAAGGCCGATGCAGAGGATTTTGGAGGGGCGGGCCACGGGCGGGCCCAGGCGCTCGGTGGCGGGCACCACGGGCAGGTTGCCCGCGTTGGCCGCCACAAACTCCGCCAGTCTTTCCAAACCGTCATTTTCAAAAAAGGCTTCGTTGTAGTCTTCGCCAAAAGTGGATACGTCATAGCGTTGGTCGCCTTGCAGCACACCGGGTTTTTCGTGGCCGGCCGGGCCGTAGCGGAATAATTTCATGGCAAAGAGGTGGATGTAGAAATAATAAAAAAGAACGTCATGCCGAGCTTGCTGAAGCAGCTCTATTGCGTAACTAATCAACTTTAGTATTGCGGTAGAGCTGCTTCGGCAAGCT